>JALYZI010000053.1 GCA_030948915.1 Acidobacteriota bacterium | reverse complement strand
CAGTCGGCGATCGCGCAGGTTCTCGCCGAGGCGCGCCGCCTGGCCGACGCGGTCCCGCAACTGCTCGAGGCGATCTGCGTTCACGCCGGCTGGTCGGCTGGCGCGTTGTGGACCGTCGATGCCGCGTCGGACCGGCTCCGCTGCGCAGGCTGGTGGCGCAATCCATCGGATGAACTCGCCGAAGTCGAGCAATTTTTCACCGGCTGGTCGTTCACGCGCGGTGAGGGACTTCCGGGCCGCGTCTGGAAAGAGAAGACTGCCGCCTGGCTGACGGACGCGCCCGAAGACGCCAACTTTCCGCGCGCAGCGGACGCCATCCGCCTCGGTCTGCGCGGCGCCTTTGCGTTCCCGGTGATGTTTCACGACGAGTTTCTCGCGGCGATGGAGTTTTTCAGTGTCGTGCGCCGCAAACCCGACGCCGAGTTGCTGGCCGTGATGCGCGTCGCCGGACTGCAGATCGGTCTGGCCATGGACCGTTGGGCCGCCGAGGAAGCGCTCGAGGAAAGCGAGGAGCGCTACCGCATCGTCGGGGAGACCGCCGCTGACGCGATCTTCACGATCGATCGAAACGACATCATTCAGTTTGCCAATCCGGCAGTGGAACGGATCTTCGGCTACAAGCCGTCGGAGCTTCTCGGCAAGGAGCTGATCTGGGTCATCCCGGAGCGATTCCGCAAACGTCACCTGGCGGGGATCCGTCATTTCGTCGAGACCGAGGCGCGGCGGATCCCGTGGACCGCGGTGCGCCTTCCCGGCCTGCATCGCGACGGACGCGAGATCCCGCTCGAGCTGTCGTTCGGCGTTTACAAAAAAGGCGATCAGTTTTTCTTCACCGGCGTCGCGCGCGACGTCTCCGCGCAGGTGCAGGCCGAAGAGGAGCGCGCGCGCCTTCTCGAATCGGAGAAGTCCGCGCGCATCGAGGCGACGGAGGCGAATCGCGCGAAGGACGAGTTCCTGGCGACGCTGTCGCACGAGCTGCGCACTCCGCTGACCTCAATCCTCGGATGGGCAAGCATCCTCAACTCGGGCGACGCGGATGAGGAAACGGCGCGCACTGCAACCGAATCCATTCAGAAAAGTGCGCAGATGCAGGCGCAGCTCATCGAGGACGTACTCGATGTCTCCCGCATCGTCTCGGGCAGGCTCAGCGTCGAGTCGAAGCCCGTGAATCTTCGGAGTGCGCTGGAGAACGTGCTCGATATGGTGCGCCCTGCGGTCAAGGCGAACGACCTGCACCTGGAAACGAATGTGGCCGACGTGCCACCCGCGATGGGCGACCCTGCGCGGATCGAGCAGGTTCTGTGGAACGTGCTCGGCAACGCGATCAAATTCACGCCCGCGGGCGGTCGCATCGACGTGTCACTGCAGCAGAACGGCACCGCGGCGGAGATCCGGATCAGCGACACGGGGGAAGGCATCGCTCCCGATTTCCTCCCGCTGGTTTTCGATCGCTTCCGGCAGGCCGAGGCTTCCACGACCCGCGCGCATGGCGGGCTGGGACTCGGTCTCGCAATCGCGCGTCATCTCGTCGAGCTTCATGGCGGAACGATTACGGCCGAGAGTGCGGGCCTCGGCGAAGGAGCCACCTTCATCATTACTATTCCGCTGCGCGCGTTGGATGCGATCGAACCTGCATCAGCCGCCCCTCCGATGCAGGAGGAGAGTGCGAGCACGAGGCTGGAGGGTCTGCGCGTTCTGGCGGTCGAGGACGATGAGGATGTGCTGCGGTTGATCGCGCGAGTACTTGCGCGAGCGGGCGCCGACGTGGCGACAGCGACTTCCGCGGCCGAGGCGATCGAGAGTCTGGCGCAGAAGCCGGCGGATGTTCTGGTCAGCGACATCGCGATGGCAGGAGAAGACGGCTACGACCTGATTCGAAAGATTCGCGAGCGCGAAAAAGGGTTGGTCGATCATCTTCCCGCGCTGGCGTTGACGGCATCGGGACGCGGCCGCTTGCGCGAGGAGGCCTTCACCGCCGGCTTCGACGACTACCGCCGAAAACCGATCGAGCCGCGCGAGCTGGTCCTGGCGGTTGCGGGGCTGGCGGCTACGCGAAGGCGGGCTTCGAAGTTATGATGGCTTTCACCACAGAGGCACAGAGATCCACAAAGCTTATCCTCTGTGTCTCTGTGGTGAAGGTCTCCCGCCGAACTCGACCGGGCGCCCCGCCTCCACACGATGTCGGCGCACGCCGTGCACAGCCGATATTTATGACGTTCTCTGTTGGCGATCGAGTCGCACATCCTGCGCGTCCCGAATGGGGGCCGGGAGAGATCCTCGCTGTTTCGGGCGAATCGAAATTCACGGTCTACTTCGCTCTGATCGGTCCGAAATTGTTGAAGAACGTGGCGCTCGTACGCCTCACCGGTCCTGAATCCTCCCATCCTCTTCTCGAGAATCGTGTCCGGTCCGGTAAACGCGGCGCAAAGACTCGATCCGTTCTCCAGCTGAAAGAGAGTTTCCTGCGGCGATTCCCTGGCGGTTTCGAAGATGGCAAGTACGTGAAGAATGAACGCGCTTACAAAGTCGCCGCGAGCGAGCTTCTGAAGAAAACGATGGCTTCAGAAGAGCTGAGTTTGCTGCGAAGCGCGGGCGACCACGCCGAGGTCTGCCGAAGAGCGCTGGCCGTGATCAGCAGGACGAATCTCGTTCTTCCCAGCGAAAGGATGGATCTGAGCAACGGCCTGACGGGCGAAGGCTACGCTCTGTTCTCACGAGCCCTGGCGGATCTGCTCTACGGTTCGAGCAGTTCTCAGGATCGATTCGAGCGCTTCTGGAAGATGCTGCAAGGCATCGGCGCGCCGAAATGGACGATCGCAACGTATTTTCGTTTTCTTGCCGAGCCGGAAACGGAGATGTTCCTCAAGCCCGAAGCCACCAAAGCGGCCGCTGCATCGTGCGGCTTCGAGCTCAATTACCGGCCGGATTTGAACTGGCAGACTTACGAGAGACTCCTGGCGTTCAGCGCGCTTCTGAAAGAGGCGATCGCGGACCTGCGACCACGCGACATGATCGACGTGCAGGGGTTCATCTGGAAGACCCGCCCTCGCGAATAAAGAGTGTGGTGGCGGGCGCCACCACACAAAACATCCTTTTCTTCGTTTACCTGATTTCAGTTCCCTGCGTTGCGAGCACCTGCCATCGGCTGTCGCGCTTGATCCAAACGTCGGTGAATGCGACGCGGCGATCGAAGGCTTTGCCATCGCCATCCTTGCCTTTCACGCGATTGATCCCGGTGACGACGACGGTGTCGCCTTCTTTGCGGGCGTTGAGATCGCTGAGCTCCGCGGAAGTGGTGACGTCCTTGCGCGACTTGAGGTCGGCCATCTCTTCGGTCTTGTTGGTCAACTTTCCGGTGCGACTGCTGATGTTGGTCATGTCGCTGGCGAAGTTCTTTTCGAACCACGACGAGTCGCCGCTCATGTCGGCGTCGTTCCATTCGTGCTCGAGATACATGATCTGCGCGGCGTCACCGAGTGCGTTGCCGGCGTTTGCGACGACCTGCCAGCGGTTGTTTCTCTTCTCGAGAACGTGGACGCTGCGCGAGTAGTTCGTGCGGCTTTTGCCGTCTTCGTTAGTGACGATCACGTTGCGATGCGTGATCGTTGCGCTGTTCGGAGTGCAGTTGATGATGTAGTAGTCGTGCGTGACGGTGGGCTGCGGGGTCCCGCGCGTTTTCTCGGCATCGCGAACCGCGGCGTCAATCGTGTCCGCGCGATTCAGTGTGTTGCCGGGCGTCATGCCCATGTAATCGCTCGCGTAGATCTGATCGAGCGCCGCGCGATCGCCTTTGGTGGCGGAATCGCCCCAGGCGCGATCGAACGCCTCGAGCGCTTTCTTGTCCGCCGCCGAGCAATCGGCGAGGAGCGGGGATACGAGGAGGAACATCAGACAGGTAACGATGGACAGACGTCTCATGAAAAAACCTTTCAGGCGGCAAATTTGGCGGCCGGTTCACGCCGCGATTGATTTCACGGCGCGCGAAACCACGCGCGTCAGAGCCGCGGGGCGTCGGTGGGAACGTTGGGGGAGCTGGCAGCATACCCTTTTCCAGCAGTTACTCATAGAAGGATGCGGATTCGCGGAACATCGCTCCATAGGGTGGCATTTCCGCATTGCCGGTCACTACTTGCTGTCCACCGAAAGGGCGGAGCTGTAAGCTTCGCTTTTCCATGTCCGAGTTGATCTCCCGTCTGGCAGCCGTCTGCCGCGAGCATCTGCTCACTGAAAAGATCCTCGTCGTTCCGTCCCTCGCGATCGGCCATCAGATCGCCGATGCGGTCGCGCAGAGCGGGACGCCGTGGGTGAATCTGCGCGTCGAAACGTTGCGGACGCTCGCCGACGCGGTCACCGGTTTCGAGCTCGCCCGCGAAGGCGTGACGGTGCTGTCGCGCGCGCAAGCGCTCGCGCTGATCGAGCGCGCGTGCGATCAGGTGCTCGACCCGTCGTCGTACTTTGCGGCGCTCGCCGATCGCCCCGGTCTGCATCGCGCGATTCAGACGTCGATCGATGACCTGCGCCACGCCCGCATCGATCCTTCGAAGATTGCGAAGGCCGCGTTCGAGGATCCGCGCAAGGGCAGCGACGTCGCGCGCATCCTCGCCGCGTATGAAGAAGAGATGCAGCAGCGCCGCTACGTCGACCGCTTCGGCGTTCTCGCGCGAGCGATTGCGATGCTCGAGCGCGGCGCGTCGGGCCCGTGGGCGAAAGACGCGATCTGGATCGTGGTCGAAGACGTCGAGCTGACCGCAGCCGAGGGGCGACTGCTGAAGCTCGCAGCTGGCGACTTCGAATCGATCAGCGCCGCCACCTCGAAAGACATGCCGCAGAACGTGAGCTTCCGCCGCGCGATCGGTGAGGAGAACGAACTGCGCGGCGCGTTTCGAGACATTCTCGAAAAGAACAAACCGTTCGACGACGCGGAGATCGTCTACACCACGCGCGACGCCTACCTGCCGCTGGCGTACGAGCTGGCCGCCGAGTACGAGATCCCGTGCACATTCGCGGAGGGAATCGCCGCGCATTTCACGAGGCCGGGCCAGGCCTGTCTCGCGTTTCTGCGTTGGATCGGCGAAGGATGGCACGCCGCCGATCTTCAGCGTGCGGCGCGCGCCGGCGCGATCGCAACGCCTGCATTCGCTCGAATCCTCCGACGCGCGCGAATCGGATGGGGCCGCGATCGCTACCTGCCGCGCATCGATGCTTTGCCTGCTGATGATGAACGTGTGGTGGCTGCGCGCGAGCTGATGACGCAGTTGCTGTCGATCAGCGAGTCGACGATGGACGTCGCAAGCGCGGCACGTGCCACATCGGCATTCGTCCTGAAGTTCGCAAACATCCGCAATGAAGTTGACGCGATGGCCCGCGAGGGACTGCGCCGGATGATGGACGAGCTGGCGGCACTTCCGCCACCGGACGGATCGTCGTTGCCAAGATCCGCCGCCGCGTCGCGACTGGCCGAGGCAGTCAGTAATCTCCATGTCGCGGCGAGCAATCCGCGTCCGGGATTCCTTCACGTTGCGCCGATTCGCGCGGGCGGCTGGAGCGCGCGCTCGCGCATGTTCGTCGTCGGCCTCGATGAATCGAAGCATCCGGGCAGCGGGCTGCAGGATCCGATCATCCTCGACGTCGAGCGCGAAGCGATCGGCCTCCCGATCGTCGGCGACCGCCCTCAACGTGCCTCCGAACAATTCCGCCGACTCCTCGGCCGCGCCTCCGATCGTGAGATCACGCTTTCCTACGCGTCGGTCGCTCTCCAGGATCGTCGCGAGCGATTTCCATCCAGCTCGCTGCTCGATGTGTATCGCGCCGCGAGCGGCAAGCAGGACGCGACGTACGAACAGGTGAGCAGCAGTCTCACGCGCGAGGGATTCGTCGATCCCGTTGCAATGACCGGATCGGAATGGTGGCTGCTGCGCCGCTTCGCCGACAACGACACGAACATTGCACCAGCCGTCCTCGCCGCCTATCCCGGTCTGGCCGCCGGCGCGATTGCCGAGGCGGCGCGGGATAGCGATGCGATCACGAAGTTTGACGGCTACATCCAGGCGCCGCCCGAGGAGCTCGATCCTCGGTTGAACGGAAAGGTTTATTCGGCGTCGCAACTCGAAAAGATGGCCGGTTGCCCGTACCAGCATTTCCTGGAGCGCATCCTGAAGATCGAGCCGGTCGATGAAATCGAATACGACCAGGACGTGTGGCTCGAGGCGCGCGAGTTCGGATCGCTGATGCATGACGTTCTGGAATCCGCGATGACTGAACTGTGCGAGGCCGGCCGGAAGCCGTCGATGGATTTCCTGCCGCGCATGGAGGCGATCGCGGATGAGGCGTTGGAGCGCTGGCGGATCGATGTCCCATCGCCGAGCGACGCAGCTTTCGAGAAACGCCGCACCGATCTCTTCGAAGCGTGCGCGGTCTTCCTGCGCACGGAAGAGGAGGCCTGCCGCACGGTCACGCCGAAATACTTTGAGCTGGGCTTCGGCATCGATGACGACGCCCCGTTCATTCTCCCCCTCGGCGGCGGCGCCTCGATCAAGCTTCGGGGGCGCATCGATCGCGTCGATCACGACGAAACCGCGAACGAGTGGCATGTGTGGGACTACAAATCGGGCAGCACGTACCAGTTCGATCGCGGCGGAGT
>JALYZI010000034.1 GCA_030948915.1 Acidobacteriota bacterium | reverse complement strand
CGCCGCGCGGCGACGGCGCACATCGCGGGCGCTACGACGTGCTTGCACGGCACCGCTTAGTGCACGCTCATCGGCTCCGGCTCGAGTGAGAGCTCGAGTTTGCCGTTCGTCATGGTCACGAAGACGGTATCGCCGGCCTTGAACTTCCCTTCCAGCAAACGCATCGCCAGCGGATCGATGATCTCGCGCTGCAGCGCGCGCTTGAGCGGCCGCGCGCCGAACGCCGGATCGTAACCTTCGCGCGCGAGATGCTCCTTCGCGGCGTCGCTGATGTCGATGGTGATTCCGCGATCCGCAATGATTTTCGCCAGCCGCTTGAGCTGGATCTCGATGATCCGCTTGATGTGTTTCATCTCGAGCGCGTGGAAGATGATGACGTCGTCAACGCGGTTGAGAAACTCGGGGCGGAAGTGCCGATGCAGCTCCTCCTCGACCTTCTTGCGCATCTCCTCTTCCTGCGCCGGCGATTGCGCCGACTTCTGATAGTCGTGGATGTACTGCGAACCGACGTTGGACGTCATGATGATGACGGTGTTCTTGAAGTTGACGACGCGGCCCTTCGAATCAGTCAGCCGGCCGTCATCGAGAACCTGCAGCATGACGTTGAAGACTTCCGGATGGGCCTTCTCGATCTCGTCGAAGAGAATCACGGCATACGGCCGGCGGCGCACCGCTTCCGTCAACTGCCCGCCTTCTTCGTAGCCGACGTATCCCGGTGGCGCGCCGATCAGACGCGCGACGGCATGGCGCTCCATGTACTCCGACATGTCGATGCGCACCATCGCGTTTTCGTCATCGAAGAGAAACTCGGCCAGAGCGCGAGCGAGCTCCGTCTTGCCGACGCCGGTCGGACCCATGAAGATGAATGAGCCGATCGGACGATTCGGATCTTTGAGTCCGGCCCGCGAACGCCGGACGGCATTCGCAACGGCGCGTACGGCTTCTTCCTGACCGACGACGCGCAGCTTCAGATTCTCTTCCATCCGGACGAGCTTCTGGACCTCGGACTCCATCATTCGCGTGACCGGAACGCCGGTCCACTTCGAGACGATCTCCGCGATGTCCTCGTCGGTGACTTCCTCGCGAAGGAGCGCACCGTTCTTCTGCATCTCGGCGAGCTTCGCCGATGCTGCGTCGACCTCGCGCTGCAGTTGCGGCAGCGCTCCGTACTGCAGCTCGGCAGCTTTGTTGAGATCACCTTCGCGCTCGGCGCGCGCGGCGGCTTCTCGCGTCTCTTCGAGCTTCGCCTTCACAGTGCTCATCTGCGTGATCACGCCGCGCTCGCTCTCCCACTGCGCCTTGAGTCCGGCGATCTTCTCCTGCAGCTCGGAAATCTCGGCCTCGATCGTGTTGAGGCGATCTTTGGAAACCTTGTCTCGCTCTTTCGAGAGTGCCTGCTTTTCGATCTGCAACTGCGTCATGCGACGCTGCAGCTCGTCGATCTCCTGCGGCATCGACGTCAGCTCGATGCGGAGCTTCGACGCCGCTTCGTCGATCAGGTCGATCGCCTTGTCGGGAAGAAATCGATCGGTGATGTAGCGATGCGAGAGTGTCGCGGCCGCCACGATCGCCGAGTCGGTAATCTTCACGCCGTGATGCACTTCGTAGCGCTCCTTGAGTCCGCGAAGGATCGCGATCGTGTCTTCGACCGTTGGCTCGCCGACGAAAACCGGCTGGAATCGGCGCTCGAGTGCCGCGTCCTTCTCGATGTGTTTCTGATATTCGTTCAGCGTGGTGGCGCCGATCGCGCGCAACTCGCCTCGTGCGAGCGCGGGCTTGAGCATGTTGGATGCGTCCATCGCGCCTTCCGCCGCTCCGGCGCCGATCAGCGTGTGCAGCTCGTCGATGAAGAGGATGACGTTTCCTTCGCTCTCTTCGACTTCCTTGATGACCGCCTTCAGTCGATCTTCGAACTCGCCGCGATATTTCGCGCCGGCAATCATGGCGCCGAGGTCGAGGGCGACCACGCGCTTGCCCTTGAGACCTTCGGGGACGTCGCCTTCCACGACGCGACGCGCGAGTCCTTCGACGATGGCAGTCTTTCCGACGCCCGGCTCGCCGATGAGCACGGGATTGTTTTTCGTGCGGCGCGAGAGAACCTGAATCACGCGGCGGATTTCTTCATCGCGTCCGATGACCGGATCGAGCTTCCCGCGGCGTGCGAGCTGCGTCAGGTCGCGCGCGTAACGCTCGAGCGCCTGATATTTGTCTTCCGGATTCTGATCCGTCACGCGCTGCGTTCCGCGGACGCTCTGCAGCGCCTTGAGAATCGCGTCGGACGTCACCCCGTGACGCGAGAGCAATTTCGCCGCGGTGGCCTCTTTCGTCTGGGCGATCGCGAGCAGCAGATGCTCGGTCGACACGTACTCGTCTTTGAAATCATCGGCTGCCTTGAATGCGCCATCGAACGCCTTGCGGAGCGTGGCGGAAATCATTGGCTCGGCGGACGCGCCGCCGACCCTGGAGAATTTGGCGATTTCTGCAGCGGTCTCCGCTTCGATGGTACCCGCGTTCACACCGAGCTTGTTGAGGATCGGCGTGACGATGCCGCCCTCCTGCCGCAGCAGCGCGACCAGCAGGTGCTCCGTTGTTACCTCAGGGTTGCCTGCGCCGCTGGCGAGATTCTGAGCCTCGCTGACGGCTTCTTGAGCTTTGACCGTAAGTTTGTTGAAATTCATTTGTTTACCTCACATTGAGTCTAATAGACTCAAGTTTCTAACAGGCAAGTTTTACCTTGCATTCCCAACGTGCAATGGTAAAGCCGGTCGGGTTGTAAGGCCGGTAAGATACGCGCGCCATGATTTTTCGTGCGCCGGAACCGGACGTCGAGATTCCGGATGTCTCGCTCACTCCGTTTCTGCTGCGCAACGCAGAGAAGCGTGGCGACAAAGCGGCGCTGATCGACGCGTTGAGCGGCAGGACGCTCACTTATCGCGGGTGGGCGGACGGGGTGCGCAAAGTAGCGGCCGGCCTGTCGCAACGCGGACTGCGCAAGGGCGATGTCATTGCGATCTACAGCCCGAATATTCCCGAGTACGCCATCGCGTTCCACGCCGTCTCGCTGCTCGGCGCGACCGTCACGACGATCAATCCGGCTTACACGGTCAATGAACTGAGCCGGCAACTCGCGGATTCGCGCGCGAAGTACCTGCTCACCACATCTGCGTTTCTGGACAAGGCGACGGAGGCCGGACGCGAGAACAACATCCGCGAAATCTTCGTGATCGGCGATTCTTTCGATGCGCTGCTCAACTCCGAAGGCGAAGCGCCGGCGGTTACGATCGATCCGGCAAACGACGTCGTCGCGATGCCGTACTCCAGCGGCACGACCGGGAT
>JALYZI010000027.1 GCA_030948915.1 Acidobacteriota bacterium | reverse complement strand
GCGCTCAACTGCGTGAACAAAACACGCGGCGATGATTGCCTCGCCTGCCAGCGCATCGAGCGCAACATTCATCCCGATGTGCACATCGTCGAAGTGGGCAGCGAGCGGAAGATGATCAGCGTCGAGCAAATCCGCGACCTCCTCTCCTCGGCGTACTTCCGACCCTACGAAGGCCGCAACAAAGTCTTCATCATCGATCCCGCGGACGCGCTGAGCCCCGGCGGATCGAATTCGCTGCTCAAAACGCTCGAGGAGCCGGCGCGCGACACGACGTTCATTCTGTTGACGCGATCGCCGGAGCTGCTGCTCCCCACGATCCGATCGCGGTCGCAGGCGATTTACGTCGGAGGCGACGCACCGCGCGATCCTAAGCTCGAAGGCGATATCGTCGGGCTGCTGCAGCAATTCGCGAAGAAAAACGAGAGCGCGGCGCTCCTGGCGCTCGGTGCGATCGTAGCGGATCAGGACGATATCAACGCCGCGATGGCACTCGTCGCTGAGATCTTGTGCGAGGCCGCCGCTGGTCGCGTCGATGTTTCTCTGCCGCGCGAGAAATTGCTGGCGGCGGCGGATGCGTTAATTTTGGGGACTCGGTGGCTTGTGGTCAACGCAGATCCGAGGATGATCGTCGAGCAGGGACTCGCGCAGCTGGTTCAAAGCTGAATTGGGAATTGGGAATTGGGAATTGGGAATTGGGAATTGGGAAGTTTCTTCATTCTTAATTCCAAATTCCAAATTCTCAATTCAGCTTTTGCCCCCAAAAAATTTGCCCCGCCTTTTTACGGGCGGGGCAAGTTCATTACTGGATGTGCGCGGCGCGAACGCTCAGGGGCGAGAGTTCAAATCGGTAAGATTCAAAGAAGTCTTCAAGAGGGTAAAACTCTGAGGCAGGCTAGTAAAACAGAAAGCAGATTCCCGCCTGCCCATCCAGTAAATCCTTACTCTCTAGTACGAGCGAATTATCCCACACATTGTGAAAATTTTCTCAATGTAACAACGATGTAACAAGTAGCTTATCTTCAGTGAGATAACTGATCCATGACACCGGAATGCGAAGTTACTACAGAACAGACGTTCGGTCAACGCCCGCGGTTCAGCGGGCGACGATCGAGGGCTGCGGCACGAACGAGCGAGCCAGGCTGACGTGCCCTCCGAGGGTCTCGGCAGGCTCGCCGTTGACCAGCATCCGGACTTTTTTCGCTTCCGGAAAATTGGCCGTCACCGTTTGTACGACGGAATAGACGGCCATAAGTTCCTGGTGGCTGCCGGTCGCCCAGCCTTGCGTCAGCGTCGGGCCGCCGAGGTCGACGAATGCCGTGCCGTCGGGAAGGAGATACGCGCCGCGAACGACCGTATCAACCGGCAGCAGGCTAGGAACGGCGGTGTTCGCCGAGCCTTTCACGAGCTCGCGCATGACGAGATCGAGCGCGCCCGCCGGATTTTCGGGAAGCGGCAGATCGCGGCGTTCCGGAGCAAGCAAAAGGTCCGGCGACTCGTAATAGAGCGACACCGTCCGCATCGCGACCTTGTTCTCTTTTGCCAGATTCGGCGACAGCGCCTGTTTTTTCTCTTTGCAAGCGGCCATCGAAAGAACGACCAACGCGAACACCATCCACCGCCGCACTAGTCACCGGCCTTTTTGTCCGGGGTCGCGATGGGGACGGCGGCCGGCGCGCGGATTACGCCGATGCGTGTCTCGTAATCGGTCTTGTAGCGCTCGACTGCTGTCGTCAGCGCATCGATGACGAGTTTCTGAAAATCATCGCTCTTCAGCTTCGACTCTTCATCAGGATTCGTGATGAATGCGACTTCCACAAGCGCCGCCGGCATCGTCGCGCCGACGAGCACTTTGAACGGCGCCTGTTTCACGCCGCGATTCTGCACGTGCGTCGCGCGATTCATCTCCTCCTGAACCGCCTGCGCGAAGCGGCTCGATTCATTCAGATACTCCTGCTGTGCCAGGTCCCAGAGGATCAGTTTCAGATCGGCCGTCTCCGTCGACGCCGTCTTCGCGGCCGCGTTCTCCACCTCGGCCGCCTTCTTCGCGAGCTCGTCGGAAGCTTCGAGCGACAGGAAATACGTCTCCGATCCGTGTGCGCCTTTCACGACCGCCGCGTTCATGTGAATGGAGAGGAAAAGATCCGCCTTGTATTGATTCGCGATCGCCGTCCGCTGATCGAGCGGCACGAGACTGTCGTCGGTGCGCGTCAGGATCACGCGCGTCTTGAGTTTGTTCTCCAGGTTGTCGGCGAGGCGGCGGCAGAGTGCGAGTGTCGCGTCTTTCTCCATCAGACCGCGCGGCCCGATCGCGCCCACTTCTTTTCCGCCGTGCCCCGGATCGATCACGATGGTGTGGATTCCCGGCGTGTCGAACGGACGTGTCGTCGTGATCCCGGGGATCGTGTTGGGTCCGGCAGCAACTTTGTGAAAGTCGAGGACGATGCGGAACGGACTGTCGAGTTTGTAAGCGTCGGCGGCGATGTCGGGCGCCTTCAGATCGAGCCGAAGGTCGTTTCCACTAAACGTCGCCTTGCCGACGTAGGGATCGTCGTACGACTGCTCAGGGAACGGCGCACGAATCGGAGTCTTGAATCGAATCGTGTAAGCCATCTGGTCTTTGACGATGGCGTATTCGGTCGGCGCGCTGACTCCAACCACGACCTTTGAGATTCCCTGAATATTCGCGACCGAGAGTTGGACTGTGACGACCGTGTGTTGCGCGGGACGGGCGAGCAGAACGCGGCCAACCGGATCCCACGTGACTTCCATGTCGGCGGTCTTCCCGAGAAATCCCTGGAAAAATTGCCATGGAACATACGGACGGCCGGCGACCACGACCGGCACCGACGGCATCTCAATCAACTCGTCGCGGATGACGCCGAAGCGGCTGTCCGGACCGAACGCCGCGAGGTTGTTGTTGAGCGTCGCCTTGAAGCCCGCGCCGTCGGGCGTAACGGAACCGCCGAGGCCGGCCATGACATCGTCGGCGGCGAAAAGCGTCTGTCCCTCGACGTGCGTGATCGTGACGAAGCGGTCGCCGCTCGGCGTGCGAAGCGTCGCCTGGTTGGGCGCCTGCGCGGAGAGGATCGTGGCGGCAGCGAGGATGAGTAGCGGAAGGAACCGCTTCATAGGAGCTTTCTCTTATTATCGCATGTCGATGAGGAAGCTCGCCGCGTTTGCATCATTGCTCCTGGTCGTCGCGTGCGGTCCGTCCGAGCCGGCCGGCCCCGGCTTGAGCAAGGAGCCGATCAGCGTGCGCGGCTGGATCGTTGATGTCGAAGGAGGCGCGAACGCGCCGTTTCAAACCGTCGAGACTGAAGCATTTCGCAAAACGCAGCTGTATCAAACGATGAACCTGTGGGTCGAAAACGCTCCGTACGTTTCCGGCGGCGTCGCGGAGACCGGAGCATTTCTTCTGCTCGATGTTCCGCCCGGAAACATCACGATCGTTTTCAGCGCACCTGGCGCGCCGGCGGCGAAGCTCGTCCTGCGGAACATCCCGGGAAACGCGGATGTGTTCGTGCCGGCGATTTTGTTGCGCCGCGATTCGGTCGGGCTGCTCGATCCCAAAGGCGTGATGGTGCGCGTCGCGGCCACCATCGATCACGCGAAACCCACCGGAGCAACGGCCAGTGTCGCCGGTGTAGCAATTCCCGTGATGAACACGCCGATCAGGGAGATGTCCGATCGCCATGACTTCCCCGTCCGGCCGGCCGCAGCGCGGCCCCTCGGAATCGTCAGATAAGGAGAAAACGTATGGAGCGACGCACACGTAATCACGGCAATTTCCCATCGCGCTGCGCGACGGCCGTGACGCATTGGACCGGCTCGACGTTCGGATTCCTCGCGGCCGTGCTCATCATCGTCGTATGGGCGGCCACCGGACCGATTTTTCACTGGTCGGACACATGGCAACTCGTCATCAACACCGGAACGACCATCGTCACGTTTCTGATGGTCTTTCTCATTCAGCGATCGCAGAACAAAGACTCGCTCGCGATTCAACTCAAACTCAACGAGCTGGTGGCCGCGATTGAAGGCGCGAGCAATCGCTTGATTTCGGTGGAGGATCTATCCGAAGACGAGCTCCGCGTTCTCCACATTCACTTCCAGCGGTTGGCGGAGATGGCGAGTCGCGATGAGCGAGTGAATGAATCCCACTCGATTGACGAGGCCGAGGCGCGGCACGCGTTCAAACGTGATCGAAGGAAGAAGCACACCGCGCGCTAAAGCACCAGCTCCGCGAATTTCTTCAAATCGATATTTCCGCCTGAGACGACCGCCACGATCGGCCCCTCCCCCGCCCGCCCGCTCAGCGCGGCGGCCACCGCGAGCGCGCCCGCCCCTTCCGCGATGACGCGCGTTTTCTCGGCGACCAGCCGCATCGCGCGGCGGACTTCGTCGAGCGACACCACGATCGATCCATCCACGATGCCCTGCATCCGCTCCCACATGCGCGGGAAGATGCTCTTGCCGCCGGCGCCATCGACAAACGACGCCTGCCATTCGGAAAAAACCTGCGCGCTGTGTTTCTCGAACGACAACGCGCCGGGTGCCGCCGTTTCGGGTTCGGCGCCGAGGATGCGTACTTTCGGAGCGAGCTGGCGGATGGCGCTGCCGATGCCGGAGATCAGCCCGCCGCCACCGATCGCAGCGATGACCGTTTTCACTGTCGGAAGATCTTCGAGAATCTCGACGCCCAGGGTGGCATTGCCGGCGACGAAGTCGTGGTCGTCGAATGGATGGATGAACGTGCCTTCGACGCCGGGAAACTCGCGGACTTCCATCGCCCGCCAGCATGCGTCGAATGGAGCCTTCACGATTCGAGCGCCGAGATTGCGCATGCGCTCGAGCTTTGTCTCGGGCGCGGTCTCGATCGCCACGACCGTGCAGGTGATTCCCGCCTCGCGCGCTGCGAACGCCACTCCCTGTCCGGCATTGCCTGCGCTGATCGTCCAGACGCCTTTCCTTCGCGCTTCAGGTGAAAGCATAGCGACCGCATTGGCCGCGCCGCGAATCTTGAATGCGTTGATCGGTTGCAGATTCTCGAGCTTCAACCAGATCTCCGGAACGGGCGCGTCGTGACGCAATCGGATCATCGGCGTATGCACGGCCAGATTCTTGATGCGCTCGCGTGCGGCGCGGATCTCGTCGATCGAAACGCGGCGGACGGGAGGAGGTGCGACAGCCATGACGCGCGATTCTATCGCGGGCATGCCTCGTGCTCTTTCGGATCGCATGGACTTCACAGAAAAAACTACAAATGTCAGCAGTCCCGAGCGTTGGTTTTCGGTTGTCGCGGGGACCGCAGTGGCCGCTTACGGTCTTTCTCGCCGATCCATTGGCGGGCTCGTCGTAGCCAGCCTCGGCGGCGCACTCGTGTGGCGCGGCGCCACCGGCCACTGCATGGCTTACGAAATCCTCGGAATCTCCACAAGCAGTGAGACCGATGAGGATCGCCAGGTCAGCGTGCCGTACGGCCAGGGCGTTCCCCTCGAAAAAAGCGTGACGGTCAACGCATCGCCAGAAACGCTCTACGGCTTCTGGCGCAACTTCGAGAATCTTCCCCGATTCATGTCACATCTCGAATCGGTGAGAGTCATCGACGACAAACGATCGCATTGGATCGCGAAAGGCCCGGCAGGCGATGTCGAATGGGATGCCGAGATCATCAACGAGATTCCGAACGAGTTGATCGGATGGCGATCGGTGGAGGGCTCCCAGATACGCAACGCGGGTTCGGTGCACTTCACGCGCGGAACGCGAGGAACGGAAGTCAAAGTCATCCTTCGCTACGACCCGCCGGCGGGCCTGCTCGGCGCCGCGATCGCGAAACTATTCGGCAAAGATCCTGCGCACGAAGTGCAGGAAGATCTCCGCCAGTTCAAGGAACTGATCGAGACCGGCGAGATCGCCCGCGTCAGTTAGGCCATAATCGCCGCGTCGTGTCGCGGAAATCGAGACGTCAGCAGCAGCGGGCCAGCGCGCGCACCGAGATAGTCACAGCGGTCCAAAGCCATCTTCGCGAGCGGCTGCTGATATCGGCAGCGCTCATCATTGCGATTGCGATCGTCTACGCCCAGGTCGCCACTCACGAGTTCACAAACTTCGATGACCCGACCTACGTCACGCAGAACTATCGCGTCACGTCGGGTTTATCGGTCAGCAATATGCAGTGGGCGTTCACCACTTTCCACGCGAACAACTGGCATCCGCTGACGTGGATCTCGCACATGATCGACGTGCAGTTGTTCGGATTGAATGCCGGCCGACACTTGCTGGTGAATGTAGCGATTCATGGACTGACGAGCGTTCTGCTGTTTCTTCTGTTGTTACGGCTCACCAGTGCGATGTGGCCAAGCGCGGCGGTGGCGGCGCTCTTTGCGTTGCATCCGCTGCATGTCGAGTCTGTCGCCTGGGTTTCTGAACGCAAAGACGTTCTCAGCACGCTGTTCTTTGTCCTCACCCTTTGGCTCTACTCCAGATTTGTCGAGAAGCGCTCGGCCGCCGGCTACATCGTGATGGCGATTTCTTTCGCGTTGGGCCTGATGTCGAAGCCGATGCTGGTGACGCTGCCCTTCGTGCTCCTGTTGCTCGACTACTGGCCGCTGCGCAGGCTTTCCAAACAGGCCGTCATCGAGAAACTGCCGCTGGTCGCGATGGTGATTCCGGTTGCGCTCCTGACGATGCACGCGCAGCAGGAGTCGATCGGTGCGATTCCGCTTTCTGCCCGCTTCGGCAACGCCGCCAGAGCCTACGTCGCGTACCTCGGCAAGATGATCTGGCCGGTACACCTCAACAACATCTATTCCCTCCCGCGAAACACCTCGATCGCGATCACGCTGGGAGCGATCGCTTTTCTCATGATCGTGACAATCGTCGCGCTCCGCTTTTCGAAACGATTTCCTTTCCTTACTGTCGGTTGGTTCTGGTACCTCGGCACATTAGTACCGGTGATCGGCCTGATCCAGGTCGGCCGTCAGGCGATGGCCGATCGATATACGTACATTCCCTCGATTGGAATCTTCATCGCAGTCGTTTGGGCGGCTCGAAGATGGGTGCCGGTGTTCGCGATCGCCGCCATCGCGTGTGCCGTCTGTTCTTTCATCCAGGTGAAGTATTGGACGAACAGCTTCACTCTTTTTCAGCATGCGGTCGCCGTCACGCCTGACAACGACGTCGCGCACGAAATGTTAGGCCTGACGCTGGTCGAACGCGGCGAGCGGGCAGGCGGCGAACGCGAGCTTCAAAAAGCAATCGACCTCAATGCGACGAATTACCGCGCCCTGCTCGCTCTCGGCCGGCTGCGCTTTTCGGCAGGCCGTCGCGAAGAGGCAATTCCACTGTTCGAGCGCGCCCTTCGCATCAAGGATCTGCCGGAGACGCGCGCCGCGCTGGCCGCCGCACGCGGGAACGTCGAAGAAGCCACTCGCATGTACGAGGAGGCGATTCGTCGCGATCCGGCCTCGACCTACCTTCACAATGATTTCGCAGCGTTGCTCGCAATCAACGGACGCGATCAGCAGGCGCTCGAGCAGTATCACGAAGCGCTGCGACTCACCCCCGATCTCTACGACGCCCACATGAACCTCGGCGCGCTACTGAGCCGCATGGATCGCACCAACGAAGCGATCGAACATTTTGCGGAAGCCGGCCGTGCGCACCCGCGTGCATCCGAGCCGCACATCTACCTCGCGCTGGCCTACGCAAACGCCGGCCGGCTCAACGATGCGATCGCGGAAGTGACGACGGCGTTGACCATCGATCCGGTGGAGGGCAACCGCCAGTTCAGCGATGCCGTCCGAATGCCGTTGAAGGAGTCGAACCTCCGCGACTATCTGGCCTTCCTTCAACAGAAGGCTCGGGGATAGAATCTCTCTCGACCGCGAGGGGACGCGGATTTTCAGGAGGTCAGAATGTCGCGTCCCTTCATCGCAGTTCTTCTGCTGATCACATCACCTCTACTCGCCGTCCCCGGAGTCAAGAGTCCCGTCCGATTGCGGATGCTCAATTCTTCCAGATGGGATGGACGTTGTTCGCACGAGTTTCACTTCCAGGGCAGCATCACTTCGCGCGGCGCCGGCGACGTGCAATACACGTGGGATCGCAGCGACGGCTCGGGGACAACGACCGAAACGCTGCACTTCACCGGTCCGAACCAGACGAGAACTGTGCGGACGTCCTGGACACTTTCGAAGAGTTACCGCGGATGGGAACAGATCCGCGTGACCTCCCCGAATTTCATTCGCTCGAACAAAGCGGCATTCACTTTGCGCTGCCGCTGACGCGAAACAGCAGCAGGTCCAGGCTCAACGTGATGTTGGTGGTGTGGTGGCGGGCGCCCTCGCCCGCCCTCCCCGGCCGATAGACAGCGCTGCGAAGATCCATAACCTCTTCGCCAGTCAGTTCCACGACCGCAGTCACACGCTCCTGCTTGATCAAAACGAAGTCGCTGAACGACGCGATCGTGCGCTCGACGCGATCGCGTCCGCGGCCTCGCAGTTCGATCAGATCATCGGGCGCTGACACGGCGACGAGAAGAAATCCGTCCTCGCGAAGCACTCGTCGGAATTCGCCGGCATTCATGCGGCCGGTGATCGACATGACGAGATCAAATGAAGCATCGGCGTAAGGAATGAATCGATCGGCATTGGTGACGATCCACTCGCATCGCGGATATCGACGTGCCGCGAGTTCGATCGCCGCGGTTGAGATGTCGATGCCGCAGCCGTGACCGATGGAACCGAGGTAGTAGCCTTCGCCGCAGCCGGCGTCGAGGATGTCGCGAGTGTCCGGAATCATTCCTCGTACCGCCGCCAGCAACGCCTCGGCGTGACCGCGGTCAAGAAATCGTCTGCGCGCCGCGACCGCTTCCTCGGAATCGCCGGGATTTCGCGAGCGGCGTTCCTGTGGCTGCAGGAGATTGATGTAGCCGCTGCGCGCGATGTCGAATGCGTGTCCGCGTGGACAGACGACGCAGCGCTCTTCGCGGTTCAGCGGAAGATGACAAGTCCGGACGGTGCACAAAAGTTGGGGCATTCGTTGGCCGTTCTCCGTTGACCGTTAGCCGCAACACAACGGCGAACGGCAAACGGCCCACGGCAAACGTAGAATCATCCCATGCACCGCTCGAGCCGTCGTCTGATCGCGCTCACCATCGGTCTGACGGCGTTCGTGATCGGCTCGGCACTTCTCTATCAGGCCGGCATGGCGCGCCTGGAAGGAAAACACCGAACCTTCTGGGATGCGATCGAGTGGGCCGCCGAGACGCTGAGCACGACCGGCTACGGATACGACAGCCACTGGACGCATCCGGCGATGGTCACGCTGGTCGTCGCGGTTGAATTCGTCGGCGTTTTTCTCTTTTTCCTGATCGTTCCGATCTTCATGATCCCGTTTCTCGAGGAGCGCTTCGAAGAGAAACTTCCGCGCGACGCCGGGGACATCGCGAATCACATCGTGATCTTTCGCTTTGGCCCGGCGGTCGAAACGTTGATGCAGCGGTTGAAGAAAGGTGGGATTCCGTCGCTGGTCGTCGAAACTGACGAAGCAGCGGCGCGGACGGTCCTCGAGCAGGAGCAGCGCGTCGTCTTCACGCGAGCCGAGGAGGATGCGCTCGATGTCTGCCGCCTCGAGCACGCAAGGGCACTGGTTGCCAATGGACGCGACGAGGAAAATGCTGCGATCGTTCTGCGCGCGCGGCAGATGGGATTCCGCGGCGAGATCTTCGCCTTCGTGGAAGAGCCCGCGCATCGACGTCCGATCGAGCTCGCCGGCGCGACGTCGGCCTACACGCCGCGCCACATCATCGCGGCGGCACTCGCTGCGCATGCGAGCGATCGCATCAGCCCGCGCCTTCCTGGCGCGGACGCCATCGCGGGCCTCGAGCGCCGCGAAATCCGCGTTTCGCAATCGAGTCCGGTCGCCGGCAAGACGCTCGCGGAGGCGGAGATCGGAGTGCGGACAGGCGCGATCGTGGTCGGACTGTGGTCGCGGAATCAGCTGCATGCGACCTGCAACGGAGAATCGCGGATCGAATCGGGAACGCTGGTCGAGCTGGTGGGCGATCGCAAGAGTCTCGATCGCGCGGCGGCAATATTCGGCACTCCGTATCTGCGAAACAGCGGACCCTATCTGATCGCAGGATTCGGCGAAGTCGGACGCAAGGTTCACGAGCTGCTCACCGACGCCGGCGAAGAAGTTCGCGTGATCGAGCGTCAGACCGTTTCGGGCGTCGATTTTGTCGGCAACGTTCTCGATCCGTCGGTGCTCGAGCGCGCCGGCCTGCGCGAATCGCGCAGCGTGGTGCTGGCCTTGAACACCGATGATGCGACGCTCTTCGCAACAGTGATCTGTCGCGATGCGGCGCCCGATGTGCCTGTAATCGCGCGCGTCAACCACGCACGCAATATCGAGAACATCTATCGCGCCGGCGCGGACTACGCGCTCTCCATCAGCGACATCTCCGGTGAAATGCTTTCCGCCCGACTCCTCGGCCGTACCGTACGCACGCGCGAGGAACATCGCAAAGTCATGCGAATGCAGACTTCGACCAGCCGCTCGCTGCGCGACCTTCCGGTACGAAAGTTTGGGTGCTCCGTCATCGCCATTTCGCGCAACGGCTCCGTTATGACCCGACTCTCCGGGGAGACGGAGATCAAGGCCGGCGACGAGTTGTACATCTGTGGCAACGACGAGGCTTTACGCGCGATCACACTGTGACGGGCGCGTCAATTGCACAAATCCCACGTATGGACAAGCAAACAAAGGCCACGAGTGGCAAGGTGATCCGACGCATCGTGCCGTTGCTGGCGATGTGGAGCCTGAACAGGTTTCTCGATACGCCGAAGGTGAAAAGCGCGCTTCAGGAAGTCGACTCGCGCAGCTACATCAATAAGCGGAAAGCTGCGCGATCGGTCAGGCGCGCCGGCAGAAACGCGGCATCCAATCCCGCCTGGCTGGCAGCAGGTGCGGCGGCCATCGCAGTCGGCATCGGGTTGATGGCGAAAGCAGCACGGGGAAAATAGCTCAGGACTCAGGACTCAGGACTGGCGAAGGCGTTGTCGAAATGAACAGCGCCGTCGCGTCATCGTCGATGCGGACTCCCGGAACACCGCGCACGCTGCTGAGGAGGTCGTCGATCGAATAGGATCGGCAGGCGAACTGCTCGACGCGCTCGTATCCGATCGGTTCGTCGCCGACAGCCGCCTCCGGCAATCCATCGGAGAAGAGAAGCAGACGCTCGCCGTCCCGCAGATCGACCGACTTCTTTTCGTAGCCGCGATCGAGCCGGATGCCCAGCGGCAATCGATCGCCGCCGCAGACGACCGCGCGACAGGCGCCATTGCTGATGAGGAGCGGATCCGGCATACCGGCGTTCACGATCTCGATCCGTTTCAGCGTGGCGTCGCAATGCGCGTAGACCATCGCAACGAATTCGCGCTTCTGCAGTTCGTCGCACAGCCTCGCGTTGAGCGCGCGCATGACGTCGATCGCATCGGGTGATGAAGTTGCCAGCAGCGACACCGCCGTCTTGCACGAGGCCATGATCAGGCTGGCGGCCATTCCTTTTCCCGAGACATCGGCGACCAGCACTGCCAGCGACCCGTCGTCGAGCCGCATGACATCGTAGAAGTCGCCGCCGATGATGTGGGCCGCCTCGGTCCGCGCTGACGTGAAATCCGTTCGCGTCGATCTCCGGCGGCGGAAGAAGCCGTCGCTGCACGGCGCGCGCGAGATCGAGCTCCTTCTCCGCGAATTCGTGCTCCCGCAGTCGCGCCTGCGCCGCGAGCAGACGATCTTTGCGTTTCTGATTGTGATGGAGGATGAATCCGACGACGCACGCGATCAGCACGGCCGCCGTAATCGAGTAGATGAAGTGAAAAGAGTGGAAACGGAAGTCACTCTCCTCCGCTCCGTATAGCGACGCAACGATAACGAGACCGAGGAAGAAACCGATCCAGGCGCCGAGGGCGTAGAGGATCGTTCGGAAGATGAGCGGGATGCGGCTCTGCTCGATCGCCCAGCTCAACATCGTCTCGAGACCGCGGCTGAGCAGCAGGATCGCGAGCGCCAGGATCGCGTTGCGAACGAGCGTGTGCAGCGACGGAAGCTGACTCTTTCCTCCGCTCTCGACCAGCGAGAATGCGCATCCGATCGCGATCGCCAATAACGATTCGAAGAATGGATCGCGCCATGAACGCCAGCCATACGTGCCGGTCATGATCGAGATACGAGTGTAACCTTTGGCGGTTGCGCCTCCTTTTCTTCACCGGCTACCCTGGCTTCCTCGGCTCCGCGCTTTTGCCGCGAGTGCTGGCGCGCGACTCCGAGGCGATTGCGATCTGCCTCGTGCAGCCGAAATTCGCGGCGCTCGCTCGCGAACGCGCCCGCAACCTCGGCAGTCGCGTCCGCTTCCTCGAGGGCGACATCACATCGCCGATCTCTTTTTCGCCGAGCGATATCGCGGAGATCTATCACCTCGCTGCGATTTACGACCTCTCGGTTGCGCGCGACCTCGGCATGCGCGTGAACGTGGAAGGAACGCGCCGCGTTCTCGATTTCGCCGAGCGCTGCCCGTCGCTGCGGCGTCTACATTACATCTCGACGTGCTACGTCAGCGGGCGGCACGACGGTGTTTTTCGCGAAGACGATCTCGATGTCGGACAGCGCTTCAACAACTTCTACGAAGAGACGAAGTTTCTCGCGGAAGTCGAGGTGCGGAAGCGTACACAATTACCATCAACAATTTATCGGCCATCGGTGACCGTCGGCGACAGCAAGACCGGCGCGACGCAGAAATACGACGGGCCGTACTACGTCCTGCGGTGGATTCTGCGGCAGCCGCGCATCGCTGTTCTGCCGGTCGTCGGACGTACGACGCAATATCGATTCAATGTCGTGCCGCGCGACTTCATCATCGACGCGCTCGATCATCTGACCGCGCATGGAAAAGCGAAGTGCTACCAACTCGCCGATCCGAATCCGCTGACCGTCGACGAGATCATCAAGACGTTCGCAAGAGCCACCGATCGCAAGATCCTCCGCGTTCCGCTGCCGATGGCGATCGCGAGACTCGGCGCGCCGATGCTGCGCATTCCGCGCGCGGCCGTGAACTACTTCACGCAGCCGACGACGTACGACACTACCAACGCGCAGCGCGATCTCGCGAGCTCCGGTATTTCAGTTCCCCGCTTCAGCGACTACGCCCCGCGGCTTGTGGAGTTTCTCCGCGCCCACCCCGAGATCGGCGCGGCGGGGATGGCCTAACAGCGGAATCACCTCGGCCGCGAACCGTTCCATCTCCTCGGCCTGTGGGCTGAATTGCAGCAGCGTCAGGTCGATTCCGATGCGCTTCAGCGCGTCGAGCCGTTCGGCGATCACGTCCGGCGTCCCGATGAGACCTGTGCGCAATCCGCGATTCGATACCGAGTACTCCTCGACGGACATTGCCCGCTCGAGTTGCGTTCCGCCGAGCCACTGTTCGTAGTTAGCGAAGCCGGCCGCCGATGCGCGAACGTCGGTGATGCGCACCAGCTCACGATTTGCCTGTTCGACCGACGGGCGACAAATGACGAATCCCGCCACGCCGAACATCAGCGGCGGCGCGCCGGGCGCGAGACGCTCGCGCCGCGCCCGCATGTCGGCGATCTTCGCCGCCAGCCGCTCCGGCGGATCGCCGTGCATCACGTAGGCATCCGCGTCGCGTGCGATCAGATTCTTCGCGGCATCCGATTCGCCGCCCGCGTAAATAGGCGGAAGCCGCACCGGCTTCGGCTCGACGATCGCATTCTCGATCCGATAGAACACTCCGTGATGCGTGAATCGGCGCTCGCGCCACAGTCCGCGCGTCACTTTCAGCCACTCCTCCGTTCGCGCGTATCGCGCATCGTGCACGTCGAACGGCAGTCCCTGCTGCTCGGCTTCATCGCGCCACCACGACGAGACAACATTGAGCGCGACGCGCCCGCCGCTGATGTGATCGATGTTGGCGGCTTCCTTCGCGAGCAATCCCGGATGATGGAAGTTAGGGCGGACAGCAACCATTAGTTCGAGACGCTTCGTCACCGCCGCCAGCGCCGCCGCGGTCGACCACGCATCGAGGCTCGGAGCATCGACGCCTTTGATGTCGTTCAGATTGAGCTCGGCGATCAGCGTGATGTCGAATCCGATCTCTTCGCTGCGCACGGCCAGATCGCGCACGTAACGCCACGTCGCCTCCATGCGCTCGTCCTCGACATTGCGAAGCCATCCGCCGAAAACAGGCAGCCAGTATCCGAACCGCAGCGCGCTCATGCGACTGCCCTTCGGACCATCACGCTCTCCAGCGCGTCGACGAGTTTCACTGTCGGATCGAATCCGATCACCTGCACCGGATCGGCCACGAAATTCGACAGCGCGTTGATGTCGTAGAAATAGACCGCGCCATCGCGGCTCGATTCGAGATACTCGATGCCGCCGACGTCGATCTGCGCCGCGGTCGCGATGCGCTCGGCCGCGTCGATCAACTCCGCCGATGGCGCGAATGGCTCGACGCTCAATCCTGCATTGGCGGCGCCGGCCGGGCAGGCGGTGCTGGTCAGATCGCGGCCATCAACGGTCTTGCACACATCGGCCGGGCACAGATTGAAATCTTCGGTGTCGCCGAGGTGGATGCGGATGGCGTAGAGGAAGCGGCCTTCGAGCGTCTCGATGCGCACGATGCTGTTGCCGCGCGGCTTGTGATACTCCTGCGCGAGAAGCACACCGTCGAGTCCCGTCGCGATTGTTTTTTCGTAGACCGCCTTCACGAGATCGAGCGGCCGGTCGAATCGAACGATGCCCGCGCCGCTACCGCCGATGTTCGGCTTCACGACGATCGGGAAGTCGAGCGACTCCGCCGCCTGCGGCAACGCGTCGACATCACTCACCACGCGCGCCCTCGGCGCACGAATTCGCAGCCCCGAGAGGAGCGCGATCTGCGCGGCTTTGCTCGTCTCGATGCGAAACGCGTAGCCGCCGTTGAAGACATCGATGCCGTGCGATTCGAGCCACGCCAGGTAGTCGTGCGTCGCGAAGATCGCGCCGCCGCGTCCGCGCCGCCATGCGGATGGGCTCATCCGATTGAACGCCGCCGAAACGAGCGGCGGCTGACGAGCCGGATCGAAAGAGTGACCGTCGGCATGCACGCGCAGATACGGCGTGCCGCGGCGGTCGAGCTCCGAGAACAACGGGCGGAACCAATCGGGGTGTTCGTAGAAAACCAGAAGGGGTCGCGTCATCCTGCATCTCCTTTTGAGTGCACGACGCGAGGGAACGGGATGAAAAAGAAAAACCCGCAACGGCGCGCCGTGCGGGTTTGAATTGAGTCGATGTTGTTTGGCTTACGTCAGCGACACTTCACCCGCATGCGTGTTGGGACAAGGACACATGCATCCGGTGCGGTGTGACATTGGCGGAGGTTTATACATTGCCGTTCGCGCAAGTGTCAAATTCGCGAACTAACGTGCGATGTTGAACCGGCGAATGAGGCCGGCCGCCAGCAAAGCGACGACTGCGGTGAGCAAGCCGGCGATGATTTCATTGTTGAACAGCGTCACGAATCCAAACAGCACCCATGGGATCAACGCGAAAACGAGGATGAATGGCCACCTTTTCCAACTCCTGAGTCCGACCAGGAGGAGAGGGACGCCGGCCGAAGTTATCGCAGCGCTCCACAGCATTGCGGTTTGATCGCGCCTGCCAACGCCCTCGAAGAAAAAGGCCATGGGGGTCCAAAGATCGTCGCGAAGAGACCAGGGAGAGCGCAGAAGACAAAGAGCACGGTCGTTTTGACCGCGCCGGCCCACGGGCGCGATGACGCCTGCATGGAGAAAGCTTACTGCGGATAGATGGTCGCTTTCAGGGTGAGCTGCCCGTTCTTGATCTCCTCGATGGCGACCTTCTTCCCGATCGGATTGCGATTGGGATCGAACGTGATCGTTCCCGTCACGCCTGGAAAATTGCGAGTGGCGGCGAGTGAATCGCGCAGCGACTGACTCGTGAAATTCGGTCCGGCTTGGCGGATTCCCGCCGCCAGAACGCGGGCCGAATCGTACGCCAGCGCTGCGATCGAATCGGGACGCACGCCAAATCGTTGCTGATATTTATGTACGAAATCGCGGACCGACGGCGCGGGATCATCGGAATGATAGTGATTGGAGTACATGCAGCCCTCGAGCGACCGGCCGCCGATCTCGAGCAGCTTCGGCGATTCCCAGCCGTCGCCGCCGAGGAGCGGAACGCGGATGCCGATGTCACGGGCCTGGATCGCGATCGGCGCGACGTCGTTGTAATAGCCCGGGACGAAGACGATCTGCGGCGATGCCGCCTGAATCGCCGTCAGCTGCGGACGAAAATCGCTGTCGCCTTTCGAAAAACTCTGCCGCGCGACGATTTTTCCGCCTAACGACATGTAAACCTGCTCGAACGCCTCCGCAAGTCCGCGGGAGTAGTCGCTGCGCATGTCGATCAGAACCGCCGCCCGAGTCAGATGCAGATCGTTGATCGTGAACCGCGCCAGAACCGGGCCCTGATAGTTGTCGAGAAAACACATCCGGAAGATGTAGTCGCCCTTCCTGGTCACATCGGGATTCGTGGACGACGGCGAGATCATCGGAATTCGGCTGCTCTGACAAATTGGCGCGGCCGCCAGCGAGTTCGACGATGCGACTTCGCCGATGATGGCGGCCACGTTGTTCGACGAGATCAGTTTCGTGACGGCGTTGGCCGCCTCCTCCGCTTTCGATTGATCATCTTCCGCGATGACGCGCACCTTCCGCCCGGCGATCCCGCCGGCGGCATTGATCTCCTCGAACGCCATCGTCACGCCATTGTGCGTCGACTGGCCGAACGTCGCTTCTGTTCCGGTCAGCGAGCTGTACTCGCCGACGACGATCTCCGAGCTCGTGGATGACGGGCTGTTAGGCTGACATCCGGCGCAGAGGACGAGCAGAATCGTCCATCTCTTCCACATTGGGCATCCTCCACAGAAAACGAAATGGCCGCATCACGATCGGCAGCAACAGCCCGGCGGTCACCGTGACGATGACGACGATTCCGAAAAGTCGCGCCAGCGGTACGGAGTCGGCAAAACCGGCGAGCCAACCGGCGAGAAAGTTGCCGAACGAGGTCGCCAGAAACCAGAAGCCCATCATCAGACCGACGATCCGGCGCGGCGCGACTTTCGTCACGAGGCTCAGACCAACGGGACTCAAACAGAGCTCCCCGAGTGTGTGCAGCAGATACAACGTTGTCAGCCACATCGGACTGACGCGCACGTTGCGGGTCTGCGCGAGGAACGCCGCCGGAACGAGAACCAGGAAGCCGAGACCGACGAGAAGCAGTCCGAGGGAAAACTTTGTGGGACTCGATGGCTCACGGCGGCCGAGCCGGATCCACAGCCATGCGAAAACGGGCGCGAGTACGATGACGAAGAGCGGCTGTTCCGACTGGAACCAGCTCGACGGAAACGCCCAGCCGAAAACCGATAGCCGGGTGTAGCGATCTGCAAAAAGAGTCAGCGTGGAGCCGGCTTGCTCGAACGCGCCCCAGAAGAGAATCGTGAAAATGAAGAGGATGAGAATCGCGCCGACGCGCTTCCATTCCTCGGGCGTAAGGCCCCTCACCCCCGCCTGGCGGACCGTCTCCACGCTCGCGGGGAGAGCGGCTATCGAAACGAGATGCTTGCGGCCTAACACGTACTGCGTCAGCCCAAACAGCATCCCGACTCCCGCGCAGGCGAAGCCGATGTGCCAGTCGACGCGCTGACCGAGCCATCCACAGATCAGTGGAGCGAGCATCGCGCCGATGTTGATGCCCATGTAGAACAGCGAGAATCCCGAATCGCGCCGCGCATCCTCGGGCGCATACAGCGTTCCTACAAGAGTGCTGACGTTCGGCTTCAGCAGTCCGGTTCCGAAGACGATCAATGCCAATCCGAGAAAAAATGTCCCGGTCCGCGGTATGGCCATCGAGAAGTGACCGCACGCGATGAGGCATCCGCCTGTTAGAACCGCGCGATAGTGTCCAATGAAGCGGTCGGCGATCCACCCGCCAGGGATCGACAACGCATACACCGCCATTGTGTAGCTGCCGTAGATGAGCGCCGCCTTGTGCGTCGAAAACGCGAGGCCGCCGGCCGCCAGCGGCGCGACCATGAAGAGAATCAGCAGCGAGCGCAATCCGTAGTAGCTGAAGCGCTCCCACATTTCTGTGAAGAAGAGAACGGAAAGGCCCCGGGGATGCCCGAGCCACTCGCGAGTGGTAGTCATGCTCGCGACAGTAGCCAGCCATCAGCGATCCGATCGCGAATGTGTCACGAGCGGTCAATTTGCAGGCACAAGCGGTCCAGTGTGGAGGCGCGCGCCCTCGTCCGCCTTATGATCTTCGCATGCCCCGCCTCTCCCGCACAGCAATCACGCTGATTGTCTTTCTCGCGTGGACGATCGTCGGCTTCTACTTCGCAACGCAGGCGTACTACAACCCCGCGTTCTTTCCCCGGCTGCCGTGGTCGCAGGCCATCGCGATCAATCTCACCTACTACTACCTGTGGGGACTATGCACGCCGATCGTGATTCTCACCGGCCGCCGATTTCGTTTCGATGGCGGCCGCTGGCCGTCGGCGCTGGCGGCGCACATCATCGCGGGCGTCATCCTCACGTCGCTGCAGATCATCATTGCGGAAACGTTTCTCGCGAGCGTCCGACTGGCCGCGTCGCGCGAAGGAAGCCTGTTCGATCGCATCCTCTATTCGTTCGGTGTGAATTTTCATTCGAGTCTGCCGACGTACTGGCTCATCCTGTTCGTCTACTACGCGTTCGACTATTACGCGAAATACCGCGATCGCGAGTTGCGTGCGCTGCAATTGCAGGCGCAGCTTTCAGAAGCGTCGCTGCAGGCGTTGAAGATGCAGCTCAATCCGCACTTTCTGTTCAATACGCTCAATTCGATTTCATCGCTGATGTACACCGACGTCGAGAGCGCCGACTCGATGCTGGCGCGCCTGAGCGAGTTTCTGCGAATGACCCTCGACCGCGAGCTCGCCAACGAGATCCCGCTGGAGCAGGAACTGAAATTCATCCGCAGCTATCTCGAGATCGAGAAGGTCCGCTTTGAAGACCGGCTGCAGGTGACGATCGATGTCGACGACCTTGTCGCGCGCGCCTCCGTCCCCAGTCTTGCGCTGCAGCCGCTCGTCGAAAACGCGATTCACCACGGCATCGCGCCGCGGCCGGAAGGCGGCGCGATTGAAATCCGGGCGCGTCGGGACGACGGCCGGTTGCATCTTTCGGTTGCCGATGACGGTGTCGGCGCGACCGGACAGCCACGCGAGCGCATCGGCCTTGCGAACACACGCGCACGGCTCGAGCAGTTGTATGGAGGCGATCAGCATCTGTCGTTCGCGCACACCGCGCCGGGCGGATTTCGCGTCGACATCGACATTCCATATCGGACGACATGACCACTCTCCGCGCCATCATTGCCGACGACGAACGCCTCGGCCGCCACAAGATCCGGGCGATGCTCGACGTCCATCATGACGTGCAGGTCGTCGCAGAATGCGTCAACGGCACGGAGACCGTTGCCGAAATCCGGCGCCAGCGACCCGATCTCGTCTTCCTCGACATTCAAATGCCGGGCAGCGACGCTTTCGATGTATTGCGGCGGCTCAAGGACGAATCGCCGGCGATCATCTTTGTCACTGCGCATGACGAATACGCGCTGCGCGCGTTCGACGTCGACGCCGTCGACTACCTCCTCAAGCCGTTTGATCGCCGCCGTTTCAACGAAGCGTTGCGTCGCGCGCGAAAACGCATCGAAAGCGGAACGGTTCCAAAGCTGGTCTCCGCGCTCGAGCACATCGCGGATCGGCAGAAAGGCGGCTACTGGAATCGATTCGTCGTCAAATCACACGGGCGGATGACGTTCATCCCCGCGACGGAAGTCGACTGGCTCGAAGCGGAAGGAAAGTATGTGCGCATTCACAGCGGCAATGCGTCGCATCTGATCCGCATTTCGCTTGGTGAGGTCGAGGAGCATCTCGATCCCGCCGACTTCGCGCGCATTCACCGCGGAACGATGGTCAATCTCAAGAAGGTCGCGGAGATGTACCGCGGATTTGGCGGCGATCACATCGTGCTGCTGCGCGGAGGACAGAAGCTCACGCTCAGCCGCCGCTACTGGTCGAAGCTCCGTCAGGTCGGCGGCCTGACGTGAGCGCAATGCGGGACCTCGACCTTGGCGAGGGAATCACAATTCCCGCTGCCATGCTGCGCGCTTCAACCTCCCGAAGCTCCGGGCCGGGCGGACAGAACGTCAACAAGGTGGAGAGTCGCGTGACGGTCGAGGTCAGCGTCGACGAGCTCCCCCTCAACGCAGAGCAGAAGCAATCGATCCGCGAACGCCTGGGCGGCCGCATCAACCGGGCCGGCATCCTGAGCGTGACTTCGCAGGCGGAGCGGAGTCAGTTCGCGAATCGCCAGCGGGCCGTTGCGCGGCTGGAAGAAATCCTTCGCGACGCCATCAGACCGCGCAAGCCGCGCAAACAGACGCGGACTTCGAAAGCGCAGAAGAAGAGACGACTGGAAGACAAACGACGGCGGGCGATGCAGAAGCGGCTGCGGTCAGCGCGCGAGGATTAAAAGAAAAAAGGCTTTCACCACAGGCAACACCGGCCTGTGGCCGACCACGATTGGACGAAAGGAAGCCGGCAAATCTACGAAGTTCGAAGTTCGAATTAAGAATGAAGAAGAGACTTGCCGGACGGGTTTCTGAGTCCTTCATTCGAACTTCGAACTTCGAACTTGAAGACCCGGGCGCGAGCAGGCGCATTTTCGCAGCAGAGGCACAGAGATGTCTCTGTGTCCTCTGTGGTAAAGCCTTTATTTCTGGCCTAGCGTGATGAGAGTGATCTCACCCCCGACGCCGAGGCGCGAAGGCGGACCCCAGTAACCGGTGCCGCGGCTGACGTAGAGCAGAGTCTCGCCGACTCGGTGCAGGCCGGCGACGACCGGCTGGAACCATCGGATCAACAGATTGAACGGGAAAAATTGTCCGCCATGTGTGTGACCGGAAAGCTGCAGATCGACGCCGTGGCGCGAAGCGGCCTCCGCCACTTGCGGACGATGCGCGAGCAGCACGCGAAATGCGTCGCTCGGTGCGCCGTCGAGCGCAGCCGTCAGATTGCTCTTGTGCGTGTCGCGGCCGGCGGGATCGGTGACGCCGGCGATGACGAGCCCATCGCGCACAACGCGATGCTCGTTCTTCAGAAACGTCATTCCGAGACGCGCGAACTCCTTGACCCATTCGCTGGCGCGCCAGTAGTACTCGTGATTGCCGGTGACGACGAACACACCGTCGCGCGCGCGCAGATCGCGCAGCGGCTCGATCGCGTCGCGAAGATCTTCGACATGACCGTCGATCAGATCGCCGGTGATGACGATCGCATCCGCATTCAGCGCATTCGTGCGGCGGACCAGCGACTCGACAAAAGAGCGCTGGATCGTCGGCCCGATGTGCACGTCGCTCCACTGCACGATGCGATAACCATCCAGATCGCTCGGAATCTGCAGCGAGACGACGCGCGGCCGCCGGGCCTGAAGAAATCCGATCAGCGCCAACACGCCCGCGAGGCCGAGCGTTGTAAAGCTGATCGCGCGTGCGCTGATGGTCGCGCGGAAGATTCGCAACGCAATCCGTAGAAAGTCAGATGTCAGCACCAGGACCAGCAACATCGAGAAGATGCTCATCACCCCGTATCCGATCGCCTGCGGAATTCGCCGGCGCGAGAGCATCGGAAGCACTGTGACGCAGGGGATCAGCAAAACGACGCTCCACGCCACGAGCGGAGCGATCCCGCCGGCGGCAGCCGCAACCAGAAGTGGCCGCGATGCATAGAGATGGAGACCAATCCAGATCGCGAGCATGAACGTAATTCGGATGAGCTCGTTGGGATGGGTGGGGAGGGCTCGGAAGCGGCGCACGGTGTCGTTCAACACAAGGTGTAACGAAACTCTGCCCGCGATATTGAATCCTCGGAAACTTTTCAAGCGCGTGCGCCGTTTCGATATGGCGCAGGAGGTCCACGTGAGTAAGTTCTATGCGACGTTGATTGCCGGCCTTTCGCTGTTCGCGATGGCTGCCGCAGGAGGTTGGATGAATTTCAAGAAACCCGCTGACCCCGAGCTCAAGAAGAAGCTCACTCCCATTCAGTTCGAAGTGACCCAGCACGAGGGGACCGAGCCGGCGTTCCGCAATGAGTTTTGGGACAATCACAAGCCCGGAATCTATGTGGACGTGGTGTCCGGCGAGCCGCTATTCAGCTCGCTCGACAAATTCGAGTCCGGAACAGGATGGCCGAGCTTCACGAAACCCCTCGAACCGGAAAATGTTGTCAATAAAACTGATCGAAAATTCTTTATGGTTCGCACCGAAGTCCGCTCCAAACACGCCGACTCGCACCTCGGCCACCTTTTCGATGATGGTCCGCCCCCGACCGGTCAGCGTTACTGCATGAACTCGGCGTCGATGCGGTTCATCCCGGTCGACAAGCTGGAAGCCGAGGGCTACGGAAAGTACCTGCCGCTGTTCAAGAAGCAGGACGCCCACAAGTGATGGAGAAAGCCACGCTCGCCGGTGGATGCTTCTGGGGCGTGGAAGAGTTGATCCGGAAGCTCGACGGCGTGATCAACACGACCGTCGGGTACACCGGAGGCACGCTTGCCAATCCGCGATACGAGGATGTGAAAACCGGCCGCACCGGCCATGCGGAATCGATTCAGATCGAATTCGATCCGAAGAAGATCAGCTTCGACCAGATCCTGGAGTTTTTCTTCCGGCTCCACGATCCGACCACGATGAATCAGCAGGGAAACGATCGCGGCTCGCAGTACCGATCCGCGATCTTCTATCACGACGAGAAGCAGCGCGAGATCGCCGAGCGCGCGAAAGAAAAAGCGCAGCCGAAGTGGCCGCGTCCGATCGTCACGCAGATCGTCAAGGCCTCCGACTTCTGGCCGGCCGAAGACTATCATCAGGATTATCTGCAGCGATTACCGTGGGGATATACCTGCCACTATTTGCGCCCGTAGCGTGGACGATGATGAACACGGTCATGGCGGTCGTTCCGATGATGGACGGCGCGATCTGACTCCAGGGCTGCCAGCGGCCCAGAACCGTCCCTGAAAACGCCGATACGATCGCAGTGTAAGCACCCATCATCTTGACGAGGTGCTCGTAGAACCAGCTTCTGGCGACCCAGTTCTTCGGCATCGCGAAGCGCAGGAGATCGTACGCAGCCACAGCAACGAGGGTGCCCAGCGTCGAGTAGATGACAACGGGCGCCCACGGAACGTGGACGCTCCGCAAATAGATGATGAAGAGGACTGCTGCGCCGAGTGCCGCCAGCGCTACGGCCGCGTCGAGCATTTTCGGACCGGTCGCGCGAATGGAAAACACCCGATAGCCCGACCACGCTTCGTAGGCGGACAGCATCGTGATGACGCCGAGGAACGCGCGAAATCCGAAGGCCATGATGCCGATGACAGCCGTCGCGATCACGACGATCAGGCAAAGGAGAAACCAGCGACCAAATCGGACGTGCGTTCGACCGCCCTTTTGCGTGACCAGAGGCACGAACCCGATGACGAGAGCGATCGCGCCGAAGATGACGTGGATGGCGATATTCGCGGCATGCGTCATTTGACCGGCACGACTGCGATCAGCCGCAACGGCGCGCCTGAGCCACCCGCGATTTTCATCGGCAGCGCCACAACCCAGGCGCCTTTCTCCGGCAGCCGATCGAGATTCGCGACGTTCTCGAGTCCCGGAACGTTCGCACCGTTCGCGACCTGGTGGACGATGAAGTCCTGCGATTGGCCGAAGTCGATGCTGGCTGTGTCGACGCCGATGGCGCCGACGCGACGATTGCTGACGAGATAACGCGCGGAATCTTCGCTGAACGAAGGGAAGTGCAGCTTGTCGGTCGCGCCGGGAGTGTCATCGCCGAAGTATTTTTTTCGATCCGGATATCGCGCCCCCCAGCCCGTGCGGAGCAGCACGATCGTCCCCTGCTGAATCGCGCCGTTGCGTTTCTCCCAATCGGCGACATCGGCGACCGTGAGGCGATAGTCGGGATCTGCTGCCGCTTTCGCCGCGACATCGATGACCGCCGCCGGCGCGATCAGCTGGCGCACCGGGATCTGATCAACGCTCAGCGCGCCCTGCGAGAAATGCATCGGAGCATCGAGATGCGTGCCTCCGTGCTCGGGCGCGCAGAAGGAATTCGACGAGTAGAAGTAGCCGCCCGGTGTCTTGCCGTATGAAAGCCGTTTCAACTCGAAAGTGCCGGGCGAGTTAGGCCAATACAGAGTCGACGCGTCGAACGCATAGGTGAGGTCGACGACATCGGCTGCCGAGAGGTCGATCGGCGGCCGCGGCGCGCTGGCGCAGGCGGCGAGGAGAAGCGAGGCGAGCAGAACGAAGTTACGCATTCGCGTAATGTATCGTTGCCGGTGGCCGGTTGCCAGCACCCAACCGGCAACCGGGAACCGGCCACTGTCAAGGAGGCAACCATGAAGCTACGCATGCTCGCTCTTCTGGTTTTCGCGACGTCACTCCACGCGCAAACGCTCGTCCTGGCGGGCGGGCGCCTCATCGACGGCTACGGCGGCCCGCCGATCGAAAACGCGGTCGTCGTGATCGAAGGCAACACCATTCGCGCGGTCGGTCCCGAGTCGGCCGTGAAGATCCCGGCGGGCGCCAAAGTCATCGATACCAATGGCTACACGATGATGCCCGGCCTCATGGACATGCACGTCCACCTCATGATCCTCGGCCACGGCGATTACAACCACTGGTTCCAGACGTATGCCGCGCAATATCGCGACGTCGTGATGCCGATCTCCGCAAAAGAGCTGCTCATGGCCGGCATCACGACTGCGCGCGACCTCGGCGCGCCGCTCGACGACATCATGGCGGTCAAGAAACGGATCGAGCGCGGAGAAATCCCCGGCCCGCGCATGTTCGTCTCCGGACCGTTCCTGCAAAAAGTAGCACCGCCACTGGAGGCGAAGTTCCGATGGGAAATCCACGGCGCCGATGACGCGCGCAAGAAAGTCGACATCGTCGCCGACGCCGGCGCCGACATCATCAAGATGATCGATCAGGATCAGATGACGCAGGAGGAAGTGGACGCCATCGTCGACCAGGCCCACAAGCGCGGAAAAACGGTCGCGGCGCATGCGCATCGCTCGGATGAAATTCGAAAAGGGCTGAAAGCCGGCGTCGACTGCTTCGAGCACACCGGCCTCGCCACGAAGCCCGGCTACGAAGAAGACATCCTGCAGATGATTCGCGATCGCAACGCGACGCTCTACTGGGACCCGACGATGGAAGGTCTGTTTCTCTACG
>JALYZI010000016.1 GCA_030948915.1 Acidobacteriota bacterium | reverse complement strand
CACGACTGCCATCGACGAGCAATGGCGCGAATGGCGCGACGCACTGCAGCCGACGACCTGAATTCTCCACTACTCGCGATTCAGAGCGCTGATGAGCAATCCTGCGCCAACCGCCAGGACTGCCACCGTTGCCGCCACCTTGCCCGGGTTTTCCTTCGCGAAAGTCTTCGCTTTGTCGCCGCCGGTTTTCAGGTAGTCACGCGCGGTGTTGAGGTACTCCTCGACGTCCACGTTCTGCATCTGATTTTTCAGGTTGCCGATCATCTCGTCGCTGATTCCGAGCTTGCCGAGGAATTGCTCGAGACCACGATGCATCGGTTGCCCGCAGCTTGCGCACGTGCCTCCGACGTTGCTGTCTGATCCTTTCGGTACGCTGTATCCAGCCCTGTTCACTGTGTCCATGATGTCCCTCGCTTTCTATTCTCCCGGTTCGTACTTCCTGTGATGCGTTCCGATTCGCGGATCGCCCGATTTGTTCGTGAGGCGGTCCTCGTCGTTGAAGCGCTCGTCTGAGAAACCGCCGGCCAACTCCTGATCTTTTCCCTGCTCCTGACCGCTGGCGCGGAACGACGCCTTGAGGCTCGTCTGCTTCGGCGTGTAAGTGCGATTCAGAACTTCCAGCGGAATGTCAGTGCGACGCTGCGTGGGCCGCGCAGCGGCTTGCGACGCACGCGGCCCCTTCGCGCGGCGCGGAGCCGCAGCCGCCGCCTTCGGCTCCTGACGGCGTTTCGCGGGTCGCAGCCGGGCCGTGACTTTTTTTGCCGTCCGCTTGATGGCGCTGCCCGCCCGCGCGATTCGGTTCCCCGTCTTTCCCTGTCGTGCCATGCAATGGGTCCTTTCACACGAGGACATTGCAAGATCAGCGCGCAGAACTGTAAGTCACACGCCAGATTTTTTCGGCACCGTCATCGGAGATGAGCAGCGATCCGTCGCCGAGGACCAGGACGTCGACGGGACGGCCCCAGACGTTGCGGCTCTGCTCGTCAGTCATCCAACCGACCACGAAGTCGTCGTAACCACCGGTGGGATGTCCGTTGCGAAACGAAACGCGAACGATCTTGTATCCCGTTCTGCGCGATCGATTCCAGGAGCCGTGCAACGCGACGAAGGCGCTTCCACGATACTCCTGCGGAAACATCGAGCCCTGGTAGAAAACAATTCCGAGCGCTGCCGAATGCGCCTGAATGAGCACTGACGGCACGATCGCGCGGGCCACCAGATCGTGGCGCATTTCGTTCGCTCTCCGCGGATCTTCGTGCCCGCCGAGATACGAGTAGGGCCAGCCGTAGAAACCGCCGTCGCGTACTTCCGTGACGTAGTCGGGAACGAGGTCGTCGCCGAGGCCATCGCGTTCGTTGACGGCGGTCCAGAGCGTGCCGGTGACAGGCTCCCATGCCATGCCGACCGGATTACGCAGGCCGGAGGCGAAGATGCGCTTGCCCGTTCCGTCGGGATTGAACTCCACGATCGCGGCGCGTTCGGGCGGCTCGCCCGAATTCACGTTCGACGCCGACCCGACGCTGACGTACATCTTCGTTCCGGTTCGATTGAAAATCACGCCGCGCGTCGAGTGACCGCCGGCGGGCAAGGGGGCGAGACGCTGGGGCGGCGTGGTCGCGCGCGTTGCGCCGGGCCTGTAGGGGAGCCGCACCACTGCGTCTTCATTGCCGACATAGAGGAACCCGCCGTGGAATGCCAGTCCGTATGGGCTATCGAGATTCGTTGCGAATGTGAAGCGCTGTTCGGCGACGCCATCGTGATTCGCGTCGCGGAGAATCGTGATCTTTCCCGCGCCCGGCTCCGACAGCACGACGTCTCCATTCGCAGCGAGGAGCATTCTCCGCGGATCATCGAGCTTGTCCGCGAAGACCGAGATTTTGAATCCAGGAGGCAGCATCAACTGCGCACCCGGCGGCGGCGATGTCACGCGCGGACTATTTCCTGCCGATGGAGTTGCGAACGGCTGGGGAAGCTGGTCGGCTCGGAATTCGTAGTGTCGCAGAGCCTGCGGAGCGGGGGCGGTCTCAGCAGCACACGCGAGTGAAAGCAGGATGGCCAAAGCAATCGACGTCTTCATGCACATTCCTCAATTGCGAATCGGATGATGCAGCGCGGCCGGGGGAACCTCGGCAAACTTTTCGTGGCGTTAGCAGTCATTCTGTTGGGGGCCTGCGGCACGGGTCGTGCGTAGCATAGGCGGCCCGGAGGACGTCATCGCGGCTTCAAAGACAGCTTTGCTCGTTGACGATGAGACGGACGTCGGCGAACCGTTGCAGGACGCGCTGAGCGGGCGCGGCGCACGTGTCGATGTCGTCGTGGACTTGCGATCCGCCATCACGTGCCTGAAACGACACGCGTATTCCGGCCTGATCATCAATCTCGCGATTGCACGCGACGACGGTATGAGTCTGCTGCGTGCGCTCGCGGATGAGAACATCACCGTCCCGATCGTGCTGATTACGGCCCAAATGCCCGATGCGGTCCGGGAGCTCAAGGTCGTACGCCAGATCAAGCTGGTGTTGTCAAAACCCATCGAAATCTCCCTCCTCGCCAGCGTCTGCCTCGGCCTTTGCGGAATGGACACCTGAGGCTGGCACGCTCTCTGACTGCGCGTGATGCATGCTTCGCGAGCAACTGAAGAGCATCCGCGATTCCATCGGGAGATCGTGGGTCTTGCCGATGCTCGTCCCGTTCAGCGTCAGCCGTAATCGTCAGATCATTCTCGCGGATGTGCGGCGCTGGGCGGCGCTCGAACACATCGAGACGCGGTCAGAAACCGCCGCACTTCTCCATCTGCTCTGCTTCTACAAGGAGTTTCGCAATCTCTACTACTACCGGCTGAAACAAAATGATGTGCTCGGCAATGTGCTCGCTGCGCTCTTCAAGCTCATCTACAAAGAGCCGAGCTGGCTCGTGATCCGGCCCAGGGAGCTCGGCCCGGGTTTCTTCGTCCAGCACGGCGTGGGAACGAACGTGAATGGCGAACGCATCGGCGCGAATTGCCGGGTGAATCAGCAGGCGACCATTGGATTCGGAAACACCGACCGTCTGCCTCGCCTCGGCGACAACGTCCACATTGGCGCGGGAGCCCGGGTCCTGGGCGATCTAACGATCGGCGATAACGTCATCGTCGGCGCCAATGCGGTGGTCACCAAGAACGTCCCGGCGAACTGTACGGTTGTGGGCATTCCAGCCCGCATCGTCCGGCGGGATGGCGTCCGGGTCGACGAAGCCCTCTAAGCTGAGTTCGGCAAGCAGAATCAACCGTTTGCGAAAGTTTGGCTTCTGGAATTCCTGCCGCTGTGTTATGTTTTAGCGAGCAACAAATAACTAGCGATCTCACGAAAAAGGCAAAACTCCGGCGACGGAGTGGCGCAAAGCCCAACGGGTCTGATTTTTTTCAGACAGCCAGGCTACCGAATGTGATCGAAGTCGGTCCAATGGGCGGCACAAAGAGCCGCAAACGTCTTCGAGAATTTCAAACAAACGGCGTAGTGGGTTCGCAACAGGAGCCTGATGCGATTGTCCAATGTTGTTCTCGCCGTTTTCTCTTTTGCCATCGCGGCCGGCGCGGCCTCCGCTTCCACATGGTACGTAGCTCCGGGCGGCAATGACGCCAACGCGGGCTCGGTCGCCTCTCCATTTGCAACGATCACGAAAGCTGCCGCAGTCGCGCAGCCTAACGACGATGTTTCGGTTCGCGGCGGCACGTACAACGAACGCCCGTCGATTTCCTCGCATGGAACTTCTGCGGCGTGGATCTCGATTCACGCGTATCCCGGCGAGCGTCCGATCATCGACGGCACGGGACTAGGCGTCGACAAGAACCTCGTGACGTTCTACCAGGCGTCGTACATCGTGTTCTCGGGCTTCGAAGTCCGTAACGCGACGCGCATCGGCATCTGCGGATGGGACAGCAACAACATCAAGGTTTCGAACAACACCGTGCATGACGCCGTCCGCAACGGCATCTATTTCGGTTCCGATACGATGGGAATCGTCTCCGACATCACGGTCGACGGCAACACGGTCTACAACACCGTCACCGAAAATCAGTACCACACGATGAACGGTGGATGGGCGACTGCGCTCGTCATCTCGTGGTGCAATCGGGGACAAATCACTAACAACAATGTGTATCAAAACAACGGCGAGGGACTCGGCTTCCTTCTGAGCAACCAGGGCCTCGTGCAGCAGAACGTTGTCCATGACAACTTCAGCGTCGAGATTTATCTCGACAACGTGCGCTCGATCCTCGTGAATCGCAATTTCGCGTACAGCACGGGCGACACGCGTTTCTATCGCGATGGCAATCCGGCATCCGGCATCGGCACGGCGAACGAGCCGTACGCCGCGTCGAATCCGCTGAGCGATCTGACGATCGTCAACAACATCGTCGTGAACAGCCACTGGGGTTTTTACTACGGTGCGTACGGCAACGGCGGAGGACTCAAGAACACCGTCGTGGCGAACAACACGTTCTACAAGTCGACGGCCGCACTGCTGTGGATTGAAAACGACGCGCACGCGAACAGCGTGATCGAAAACAACATCTTCGATCAGGTCGGCGGAGTGATGACCAACGTGGCCGGCGCGGGCGTTTCCTACCGCAACAACCACTGGTACGGCGGCAACGCCGGCGCAGCGACCGGCGTCGGGGACATCATCGGCGATCCGCGTCTGGCGAATGCCGGCGGCCTCCGCGCTGAGGACTACAAACTCAACTCGACATCGCCCGGCCTGCACCTCGGCGCCCTGCTCAATAACGTCACCGCCGATTACTGGGGCAGCTCGCGCGGAGCGATCAACGACATCGGCGCGCATCAGTTGAGCAACGCGGCGGGCGCGACTCCTCCGCCGACGCTCGACACCACCGCCCCGACCACGCCCACCGGTTTGGCGTCATCGGTCAACGGCAACTCGATCACCCTGACCTGGAACGCATCGACGGACAACGTCGGCGTCACCGGCTACCGCGTTTATCGCAACGGCGCGCTGGTCGCGACCGTGAGTTCGACATCGTGGACTGACACGGGGCTGGCAGTTTCGACCACCTATTCGTATCGCGTGTCGGCAATCGACGCGGCCGGCAATGCCTCCGCGCAGAGCGCTGCCCTCTCGGTCAGGACAGGCAAGAGGCGCGTGAGCTAAGCAGGGTTAGGACGGACGACTTACGTCCGTCCTCACACTCGTGGCGTCGATTCTGCACTTTGGCGACGAGTGCTGCGCGTCGGCGTCGTCATCGACACCTTCCAGCAGCCGGCGTGGGTCCGCCGCGTTCTGGAAGTCATCCGCTCTTCAGATTTCGCCGCAATTGCCGCGGTGCTGATCTTCGATTCTCCGGCCATTCGCAGGCAACAGCCGATTGTGGGCGACTGGTACTCGCGACTCGACGCCGCCCGTTTTCGCCGGGCGAATGATGCACTCGACGTCGCGGACGTTCGACATCTTCTGCCCGACACTCCAACGCGTTCGGCGGACTCCCTCGATCACGAGCTCGACGTGGTCCTGTCGTTTTCGCCGGCCTTCATTCGTGAGCGCGTTCAAAACGCGACAGCGCCGATCGCGCGCCACGGAGTCTGGTGGACGACCGATCGCGCGATGCCGGCTTTCGCGGCGGAACATCCGACGATGTCGGCCGAGCTGCACGTCGCCGCCGCTGCCGACAGTCCTGACGGCGTGATCGGCTCCGCGCGCATTGGAACGGACCGAATCTCGCTGCACAGAGGGGTGAGCAGGCTCTATTGGAAGATGGAGAAGCTCCTCGGTAGAAAGCTCGCGGCGATCGCACAAGGAACGGACGTGCTCGCCACGCCCGAAGACCGGGTGCACGATCCTACGAGTCTGCGGATCGTTCGAGCGGCCGCGCGCGCGATGGTCAACGAAGCGGCGCAGAAGTTCCGCGATTCATGGATGCACGAACAATGGTTCATCGCGTTTCGGTTCGATAAGTCTGACGAGAATCCGGTGGCCGGCCTGTCGAAGTTTCAAGCGATCATCCCGCCGCGCGATCGTCTTTGGGCCGATCCTTTCGTGGTTGTCGAAGGCGGCCGCACGCTCGTTTTTGTCGAGGAGATGATGTTTCGCGAAAAACGGGGTTGCATCGCGTATCTGGAGTTGCGTCGGGATGCGACCTGGTCGCCGCCCCGTCGCATTCTCGAGCGTCCGTACCACCTTTCTTATCCGTGTGTTTTTCGGTGGCGCGGCGAGTTCTACATGGTGCCCGAGACTTCCGAGAACCGGACTGTCGAGCTGTATCGTTGCGTAGATTTTCCTGATCGCTGGGAGTTTGTGTCCGAGCTTTTGAGCGGTATCAGCGCCGTCGACTCCACGATCTTCGAGTTGAATGGACTGTGGTGGATGTACACCTCCACGCCGAGCGTCGGCAAGATTTTCGACGAGTTGTCGGTCTATTACGCCGAATCGCCATCAGGCCCATGGCGTCCGCACCGGCTGAACCCGGTTCTTTCGTATGTCGTTGGTGGGCGATGCGGGGGATCTCCCTTCGTGTACGGCAGCGACGTTTATCGCGCCGCTCAGAATGGCGCCCGCCGGTATGGCCACTCGCTGCAGATCCGGCAGATCGTGAAGCTGACGCCGCACGATTGGGAGGAGCGGGAGGTGGGTGTCATCCTGCCGGACTGGCGCCCGGCTCTGGTGGGGACGCACACGTTGAATCACACGGACGGCGTCACGGTCGTCGATGGACTCCAACATCGCTGGGCGGTTTAGTTCAGATGAGCCTGCTTCTTTGAGCGTGGCCGCCCTTTTGCAAAATTGCCTTTGAACCGCGGGAATTTTGCGGACAAATTTGTATCCCGGAAGCGGCTTTTCATCCTCTGAAACCGCAGGACTCTTGATCATGACTACATACGATTTCGACTACGAGAGATTCGAAGAATCTTTCAGTCCGCGGAAGACCGCGCAATCAGAACCGCGGTCGCGGCCAACGCTGCGACGCCGCGCGAGAGGCATCGTCTTTCTCGACCGCAACACGTGGGGTGCTTACTACTACGATCTCTGCACGCGACGCCCTTTGGGGGCGGCCACCAAACGGATGCTCGACCTCCTGGCGTCGACGATTTTGATCGCGCTGCTGGCTCCCGTTTTTCTCGTGATCATCACGCTGATCAAGCTGACCAGCCGTGGTCCGATCATGTTCCGGCAGCGCAGGATCGGGTTTCGAGGCAATCAGTTCGACATGTACAAGTTCCGCACGATGTACGTCGGCTCGCATCTGAAAGAAAAAGAGCTGGCCGAGCAAAGCGGCGGTTCATTTCTCAAGATCAAGAATGATCCGCGCATCACGCCCATCGGACGATTTCTTCGCAAGCACAGCCTCGACGAGCTCCCGCAGCTCTTCAACGTGCTCGAAGGAACGATGAGCATGGTGGGACCGCGGCCGCTCCTGCAGTCCGACCTCGAGAAGCTTCCGCGCCGCAGCGTACTTCCCCGCTTCGGCATGCCTCCCGGCTGCACCGGGCTCTGGCAGGTCGCGGGCCGGAGCGATTGCTCGGAATCGGAGCGATTGCAGCTCGACCGCGAGTACTTCGACAAGTGGACTCTCGGACTCGATTTCAAAATTCTCTTCCGCACGATCGCGGTAATTTTCACCGGACGGGGAGCCGCATGAGCGTAGTAAACACGACAAGTGTCCAGGGACCCAGAATCGCGGACCCTGTGGTTGTGGGTACACAACGGCCGAACGTCGAACGCATCTCCATGCAAGACACACTGAAGAAGCGATGGAAACTCATCGTGGGGACGGGGGTGTTGTTCATGGTCCTGGCGGCGTTTCTGGCGGCGCTGCAACCGAAGCAGTATCGCGCCAGCGCAATCGCGGGCGTGACGACATCCGGCGACCAGATGGCTGCCGGCGAGTTGTATCGCGGCGTGGAAGTGCTGCAGCAGAGAACGATCGTCGCGACCGTGGCTGCTTTGGCGTCGGTTCCTGATATGCAGCGTCAGGCGTTCGTTCCGCTTTCTGTTCCACAGGATGCGTACAGCGTGGACGCGGTGGTGCTGCCGAACACGAACCTTCTTCGGATCGATGTCGAAGGCCACGATCCTGCCACCGCCGCGAAAATCGCGAATCGGATCCCCGCGGTCCTGGCCGGACAGACGCGGTCCATGTACAAGCTTTACTCTGTAGCAACGGTGTCCGAGGCAAGGACGCCGACAGCGGCGGTGTCGCCGCGAATGAGTCGCGCCATTGCTGCGGGCGCAATCCTTGGCCTTCTCTTCGGCTTCGGGGGAGCGTTGGCCAAGTCGTACATGCGGCAGAAGCGATCGACCGCAAGGCTCACTAACGCTGTACCGGCGCCGTGACCGCAGCGCATGCGCTGGTCGCGGGCGGGTGTTTGCGGGCGCAATGACAGAAACGCTTCAGGCCGACGCGCAGGTGCCGCTTGGCTCGACCTCGTTGTCGGATAGCGGGGCAACTTCACTTCTCTCTTTGGCGCTTTCCATCCTGGTGATCGTGGTCTACGCCAATGCGTCCGACCTCGCGATCCGTGACTTTTCACTTCCCTCGATTCTGCAACCGCTTATCGCGCTCCTCGCGCTCGTCGTATGGGCGTATCGCGTCACTCTGAGACCTTCCCAGGTTTTCTTGCAGCCGCTGACGCTGCTTCTCGCGCTCTACTGCTTCGTCCTTTTCGCAAGCAGCCTGTGGGCGTCGGACGTGGGGCTAACCGATCTCCGACTGGCGGAAGCACTCAAGAGCTTCGCGATCTACCTGCTGATCGGAAGCCTGGCCTTCACATGGATCGGGCTTCGGCGCGCGTTCGCGGCGCTCAGCATGACCGCGGCCCTGCTCGGTTTCCTGACGATCGTGCAGACGGTGACCGGGACGCGAAACGAATTTGGCGGACTCGCGCAGCTCAAAATCGGAAATGTCTACGGCGACGTCGACATGGCGCGTGCCAGCGGACCGGTCGACGACCCGAATTTTTACGCGCAGCTGCTCCTGATCGTTCTTCCGCTCGCGGTTTTCCTCGCGACAACCGAGCGACACCGGTTTCGAAAGATCGTGTATGCGGCTGCTGCGCTGCTGATTGCGGCCGGGACGGTTCTCACGTATTCGCGCGGCGGCATCGTGGCCCTAGGGCTGATGCTCGTGCTCTTCACCATCGCGATTCGCATGCGGCCGGCATTCCTTCTCGCGGCGGTTGCCATCGCGATCGCAGCTCTGGCAGTCATGCCCGCCGGAGTCGTGCGCCGGACGTTGAGCGTGCGCGAGGTCCTGTCATCGAACACCGCCGGAGGGCCGGAAGACGCCTCGATCGAAGAACGCAAACTCTTTCTCGGCGCGGCCTGGCAGATGTTCAACGACCATCCGATCCTCGGCGTCGGCGCCGGAAACTTCGCGACGTACTTCAATCGGTATGCCCTGATCGTCGGATCGCCCGCCGTGCAATACCACGATCGCGGAGACCCCGCGTTTCCGCACATGCTGTATCTGCAGATTGCGGCGGAAACCGGCGTGGTAGGACTGCTGTGCTTTCTCGCGGCCGTGTCGGCGGCCTTCCTCTCGCTGCGCCGCTCTCACGAGATGCTCGCCGAGCGCGTCGGGATCACGACCGCGCTGGCAATCGCGCTGGCCGGATATCTCATCACGGCGCTCTTTCTCCACGGAGCCTATCAGCGCAATTTCTGGATTCTGCTCGGATTCGTCGCCGCGATCGCCCGGCTTCCCAGGCGCGAGGTGGCGCTGTGACGGTCGCCGTGGAGCCGGAAACGACGTCCATGGACAAGGCTCAGGAGACGACATCTCCGGCGGTTCGCAATGCCATCGCGGTGGTCGTCACGCGATTTCCCGTCGTTGACGAGGCCTACATCCTTCGCGAAATCATAGAGCTGGAGCGACAGGGACAACCCGTCCTGCTCGTGCCTCTTCTGCGAGGGCACGGCAAAGTCGTTCACGAGGAAGCCAAGCCGTGGGTGAAGCGCGCGTTGTACATGCCGCTGATCTCCCCGTCGATCATCGTCAGCAATCTGCGCGCGATGTCCCGGCATCCCGCGCGTTACTTCAAAGTCCTTTTGCTGCTTTTCTACGGAACGATGATTCGTCCGCGAACTTTGATTCGCACGATGGCGCTGTTTCCGAAATCGGTGCATTTGGCGCGCGTACTTCCGAAGCGCGGGATCCAGCACTTGCACTCGCACTTTTCAACGCACGCGACAACGATGGCGTACATCATTTCGCGATTCAGCGATGTCACTTACAGCTTCACGATCCATGGGCCCGATGTTTTCGTGCATCGGCTGCTGCTGCTCGAGAAGATCTCGCGCGCGACGGCGGTCAGAACGATCTCGGCGTTCAACAAGGCTTTTCTGTGCGGGTTGTATCCGTCGATTCCGGAGGAAAAAATTCAGGTCGTTCATGTCGGAGTGAATCCCGACGTTTATGACAGCGCCGCCGCGGAAGCGGAGGGGACGACAAAGCGGCCGCAGGTGCTGTCGGTGGGGGCCATCACGCCGAGTCGCGGCTTCGGATTTCTCGTCGAAGCATGTTTGACGCTGAAAGCCGCCGGCATCGACGTCGAAGCCACGATCGTCGGCGATGGAGTGCGCCGCCGCTTCCTGCGGCATTGGATTCAGTACCTGGGCCTCGCCGACGACATCCACCTTCCCGGAGCGCTGCCGCAGCACGAGGTCGCGCGCCTCATGGGACAGACGGACGTGTTCGTGCTGCCGAGTGTGATCGCGAATGACGGGCAGATGGATGGGATTCCGATCACGCTGATGGAAGCGATGGCAGCCGGCAAACCGGTGATCGCGGCGGCGATGTCGGGAATTCCGGAGCTCATCGACGATCGGGTCACCGGACTTCTGATCGACGCGACGCACACGCAGCGAATCGCGAACGCGATCCGCTATCTCATCGCGAACCCCGCCGTATGCCAGAAGATGGGGCGGGCGGGACAGAGAAGAATTCGGGAGGAGTTCGACATTCGGCGGACGGTCGCCTCGCTGATCAAGTTCCTCGACGCGCGCGAGGAGAGCATTCCGGCGGCTGCCGATCGGCTCCTTTCGCTGAATTGGGGATCTCTAAAGGCGGCGGCCTTCGGCATCCGGCGGATTCATGAACGGCGAGACTCGTACGTGGCCGAGGTGGCAATCAGCGACGGGAGCGCGAAGCGGGAGGTCGTGGTGAAACAACAGCGCGCCCGCCCGGCCGAATCGCGGAAGGCCACCGATCGCGCGCGCATCGAGTACCAGGCGTTGACGATGCTGCGCCAGCGGATGGGCGAAGAGGCGTTGACGGAGGCGGGGCGCGCGGTCGCGTATTCGGTTCCGAAGGTCCTCGCTTTCGACGAAGAGTCTGCCGCGCTGATCCTCGAACATGCGCGAGGAAAGTCGCTCGAGACAATCATCCGCGACGGCAGGAATCGTGGGCTGCGCAACCGGCACTTCGTCGCCCTGCATCGGGCGGGCATCTGGCTCGCGAAGATGCAGAGTCAGACGCGCTCCAGTGATGACGGGCGGCACATCCTGACCGCAATTGTCGTCCTCGCGCTGCGCGATCTGGAGCTTGCCGCCGTGGCCAATCGTGCGTTGCGGCCGGATCGCTCGAGAATTGCCGACCGGCTCCGCACGCTGGAGGCCCAACTGGCGGAGAAGACATTTCCGCTGGTGGGCCGTCATGGCGACTACTGGCCCGGCAACATCTATATCGATGACGATCGCGTCGAAGTCATCGACTTCGAAGGTTTTCGCGAAGGATTGCCGCTCGAAGATGTGGCGCAGTTTCTCATCCATCTCGACCTGTACGTCGCATATCCGCTGTTTTCGAAGGTGCAACGGAAACTCCGTGCCGCTTTTCTCGATTCCTATGTCGCATTCGGTGGAAAGCTCGACGATGACGCGATGCAACTGTTCACGATCACGACCGCGCTGCAGTTCCTGGCGCGGGTGCGGCGGCCGGCGAAGGGATTTCTCCGCGACTATTGGGGCAGGCGAGTTCTTCGCAAGGTGATTCAAAGGAACCTTGGATGACCTCTCCCGCTGACGTCGCTCAAAAAACGGTTCGGGCCGCGCTGTGGGCTTTTGTCGCCGCAACCGGAAAACGCGTTTTCACGCTCGTCGGTCTGATCCTGCTTGCGCGCATCCTTGCGCCGCACGACTTCGGATTGCTCGGCTTCTCGATGCTGTACATCACCTTCGCGGAAATGATCGGTGACTTCGGCTCGAGCATGGCGCTGGTCTACTGGCCCGATCGCCGCGAAGATGCGGCGCAGACGACGTTCATCATCAATGTCATCGCCGGTGTCTTCTGGTGTGTCGTATCGCTGCTGCTGGCGCCCTACATCGCGAACTTCTTTCATGCGCCGCACGGCATCGCGATTGTGCGCGCTCTCTCGCCTGCGCTTCTCATCAAATTCCTCGGCAACACGCATGACGCCCTGGCGCAGAAAGACCTTCGCTTCCGCGCGCGAACGATTCCCGAGCTGAGCTTGTCGATCGGCAAGGCCAGCATCGCTCTTGTTTTTGCCGGGTTCGGATTCGGTGCGTGGAGTCTCGTCTGGGGGCAGCTTGGCGCCCTCGCGATCTGGACGATCCTTCTGTGGATCACAGTTCCCTGGCGGCCCGAGTGGCGCATTCCGCACGGTCTCTTCAAGCCGATGCTGCGGTACGGACGGAGCATCGTCACCGTCAACGTGCTTGCTGCCGTGATGTTCGATGCCGATCTGGTGGTCGTCGGCCGTTTTCTCGGTGTGACGGCGCTCGGTTTGTATCAGATGGCGGGGCGCGTTCCTGAAGCGACCGTGATGGTGATGCTGTGGGTCGTCAGCAAAGTTCTCTTTCCGGCTTTCTCGAATCTGCACGCTGCCGGCGAAGATCTGCGTGAGGCCTACCTGATCGCCGTACGCTCGATTTCATCGCTGACTTTGCCGGCATCGCTCGGATTATTTTTTCTCGCGAAGCCGATCATGCTCGTTTTCTTCGGCATGAAGTGGGTCGGCGCCGCACCGATTCTCAAGCTCCTGTCGCTGTACATCGGCATCCGATCGGTCGATCACCATGCCGGCGATGTCCTCAAAGCCACTGGCCGGGCGGACATGCTCGCGCTGCTCAACCTCGTCAAGACGGTCCTGATCGTTCCGGCCGTGATCCTGGGCGCGATGCGCAGCGCGGTCGCGGTTGCCGGGGCGTTGACGCTGGTCTACGCATTCGCAACGGTGATCACGCTCATGACTGCCGCGCGAGTGATCAGGGTTCCGGTGACCTCGATCCTGGCTGCGTTCGCGCCAAGCGTGAAGGCCGCGACGGCGATGAGCGTCTTTCTCCTGGCTTGGGTGCACTGGTCGCAGACTTTTCCGGCGATCGTTCAATTGGTGGTGGGCGTCGCTGTCGGAGCGATGGTGTCGCTCGCGACGTTGCGATTCGTCGATCCGCAGATGTTCCTCTGGGCGCGGGCCACCATTTTCGGCCGCCCAACCGAAGAAGTGCTGCACATCGCGGCGCCGTGAATGAACGCGCAACGTCCGATCCGGCTGCTGTGGCTCATCGACTCCCTCACTGTTGGAGGCGCCGAGAACCTCGTCATCCCCTTCGAGCGATCCATCGATCGCAGTCGTATTGAGCTGTCGATCTGCTGCCTCGCGACGATCGGAGGAAACGCGATCGAGGAGCAGCTCCGAACCGGCGGCGCCCCCCTTCTCAACCTCGCCGCCCGTTCGCTGCGCGATGCCGGCGCTTTTCGCCGCCTGCTGCGTTTCGTGCGGCAGAAACAGTTCGATGTCATCCACGCGCATCTGACGTACGCCGCGATCTGGGCGGCAGTCATCAGCCGCATCACCGGCATTCCGTCCGTCGCAACGCTTCACGTCGCCCCTCCCACTTCGGGTCGGGCGGCGATTCGCGATCGGCTGATGCGGCTGGTGCTCAATCGATGGTCGCGGCGCGTCGTGGCGGTTTCCGATGCGCTTCGCGAGCGCTATCTGGAGCAGGGCGGATTTGACCCCGAGAAAGTTGTCACGGTCTACAACGGAATCGAAGTCGGGCGTTTCCGCGGCGATGCGAATCGACAGGCGTTGCGCGCGGAATTCGATCTCCCGCCCGAGTCGCGCGTTGTCGTCACCGTTTCGGTTTTGCGGCCGGGCAAAGGCATCGACGTCTTGCTTAGCGCGATTTCTTCGATCGTCGAGCGCGTCCCCGATGCGTATTTCCTGATCGTCGGCGACGGTCCGTTGAAGGCCGAATGGGAAGACCTCGCCCGGAGTTCGGGCGTCGCGGACCGCGTGCGCTGGGCCGGTTACCGCCGCGACGTCGAGGCGATCCTGCCGGGCTGCGATCTTTTTGTTTTGCCAAGCCTCGAAGATGCGTTCCCGACAGTGCTGCTCGAGGCGATGGCCGCCGGACTGCCGGCAGTCGCATCGGCAACCGGCGGAATTCCCGAGATCGTGACGCCCGACGTCACCGGCCTTCTCGTGCCGCCTGGCAGTCCGGAACCGCTGGCCGCCGCCATTTCCGATTTACTGCTCGACCCAACGCGAATCGCAAGGATGCGGCGTTGCTCGCAGTTGATGGTCGAAGAGCGCTTTTCGACGAAAGCCTGGATCGGTCGTCTCGAACAGCTCTACTCGGAGAGCGTGGCATCGTGAAGATCGCGTTCATCGAGCCGGCCGGCAAGGGCGGCATGATCCATTACGCGTTTCAACTCTGTCGCGCGCTGGCCGGCGGCGGCGCCGACGTCACGCTCATCACCGAAAAAAACTACGAGCTGGCCGCACTCGAGCACAACTTCCGCGTCGAACCGATGATCGAGCTCTGGGATCCGAAACCGTCTGGCCGGATCTCGACCGCGTGGTGGGCGGTGCTCGGACGGAAATTGCGCCGCGTCACGCGCGCCTTTCGCTACTACCGCGAATGGCTGCGCGTGATTCGACACGTCGCCGCGCTCGATCCCGACGTCGTTCTTCTCGGCGACATCCGATTCACGTCCGATCTTTTTCCGCTGCTCCTGCTGTCTCGAAAAACGAGGCTGCTGGCCGACATCTGCCACAACGTGCATCCTTTTTCCGCGGGCGGAAAATCGGGCGGGCTGTTCGACCGCTCCCGATTTCGACGTTTCTTCTATCGCCGCATCTACCGGCTGTTCGATCTTGTCTTTGTGCACTTCGAAAGAAACCGCGACGAATTCGTGCAGACGTTCGGCATTCCAAGGGAGCGCTTGGGAGTCATCGTTCACGGCAATGAAGAGATTTTCAATGAGCTGCGACGCGCCGACGTCACCGCTGCAGCGCTGCGCTCGCGACTCGGCATCCGCGACGAACCGGTTGTTCTCTTCTTCGGCACGCTGTCGCGATACAAAGGCGTCGACGTGCTGCTCGAAGCGTTTCCGCAGATCCACCGCGAAACGCGCGCGCATCTCGTCATCGCGGGATATCCGTTTCACGATTTCGATGTCGGCGTCCATCAGGAGCAGGCGCGCAGACTCGGGATCGACCGTTGCGTCACGTGGGTCCCCGAATACGTCAATTCCGACGAAGTCGCGGGGTGGATGGAGCTGGCATCGGTCATCGCGTTCCCCTACCGCGACATCTACCAGAGTGGAGCGCTCCAGATCGCGCAGACCTTCGGCGTTCCGATTGTGGCGAGCGCGATCGGCGCGATGCAGGACGTCGTGAAGGACGGATGCTCGGGACTGCTCGTGCCGCCGGAAAATCCGCAGGCGCTGACAGACGCGACCATCCGACTCCTCAAAGACCCGGCTCTTGCGCGCCGGCTTGGGTCGAGAGCAGCCGAAGAGGCGAGGGGACCGTATTCGTGGGGATCGGTGGCGCGCACCGTGGCTGAAATGTGCTCGGCGGACTGACTCAATGGTCTCTCTTTTGCTGACCGGCGACGTTGGAGGTGTCCTATCCGATACGTTTTCTTAGCCGCAGCGACCCTGGCAATCGTTCCGACGGTCCTGGCTCAGCCGCACGGCCTTCCCGCTCCCGGCACGTTGAGCTCCGAGGTACGGTTGCAGGTTTTTTCGTTTGGAAATTTCTTTTATTCGTCCGATCGCGGCGGTCAGCACGATGTCAATGCCGTCGGAGCCGAATATCGGGGAGGCTGGCGCATCAAACAGTCACCGACCGAGGTGTATGCGAACGTCAGCACGCTCGGATATTCGAGGAGCGGTCTCAGTCGCGCTTATGGCACACGACTCGGTGTCTGGAACGAGGACAAGAATCAGGAGTACAGAGTCTTTGTCGATTTCGCGAGAAACCGACCGGCGTCCGCCATTCGAAATGCCGGTACGGCGAACCGCGACATGTTGTACGGCGAATATGGCTACAACTTCGCGCCGGCCTGGCAGGTTGCCGCCAACGCGACGCATGAGAAGCAGGACATTCGAAACCAGCCGCAGCGCAACAGCACGCTCAATGCGGTCGAAGGTGTCGTGAAGTATCGCGGGTTCGGGTGGCAAGTGACGCCACATGCCGGCGTAGTCGGAAGCCGGCGCAGCGTCAACGACAATACCGAGAGCTATCACGACCGCGGCGCATTCGTGGGCGTGGAGTGGATGCCGATCACTCCGCTGTACCTGAGCTTCGACTTACGCGGTGTGTCCCGGCGGTTCGATTCTGCCGTTGCGCACGGCGGCAACGAACGCCACAACTTCGTGGAGGTCATCGGCGACTATCACGCGATGCGCCGTTTGCGGTTCTCGCTTTACTATCAACGCGAGCATGTCGGGTCGCCGCTCAGCGGACAGAGTTTCAACGCCGATGTTCTGATCGCCGGGACAACCTGGACGTTTTAACGGCTCACCCGATGGCGCATTCGAGTGCGCACATCCGCAAAGGCCGTTACCGGTGCGTTCTGCTGCCGGCCATCGGATACCGTCACAGTGCAGTTCACCGATGCACCGAAGGTTGTGAACTGCCTCGCCAGCACATCGATCGACGCCGCCGACTTCACGTTGCGGACTGTGGCGCCATTGACTTGCCACTGATACATGTACGAGACGACGTCATAGTCGGGATCTGCCACCAGTCCGCTGTTCGCATGGCAAATCGCCACGTCTCCCGCAGTAATCGGATCGATCGATACCGATACGAGGTTTGGCGCATGGTTGAAAATCTGGTTAGGCGTCGGAACGACATTGAAGGGCAGCGTTGCGACGCGCACGCCGTCGACGTCGATGAGCAGGTTCCACGTTCCGACGTCCAGCAGCGGCGCACTGATCGCCCATTGGATCGTAAGCATTTCTTCCTGGTCGCGTCCCACTTTAAAGGTCGCAGGTATGACGTTGCCGCTGGGCCGCCGAAGAGAGGCCGTGTAGCTTGCTCCCGGGGCGACATTCGCAAGAGTGGCCTCGGCAAAAAACGTTTGTTGTCCGGCCGCGAAAGTCCCCGTATGCAGCGAATCGTCGTTCGGTGGGACGCTAGTGAACTCATAGGGAGAGAAGAATGCGCCGACGAGATAGGGTGCCGTCGGTATCTGCGGCTGTTGCAGGAAATTCGAGAGTCCTGGGCGGCACGGTCCGGCCATCGGTTCATACGCCTGACCGTTCCAGTCGCTCTCGAAGTGAATATGCGGTCCGGGGCTGTTACCGCTGCTCCCGACCCAGCCGATCTGTGTCCCGGCCGTGACGTGATTGCCGACCGAGACGAGAATGCCGTTGCGCAGGTGTTCATACGTCGTCGACTGATCGTCACTGTGCTGGATCGTGACTACGTTCGGCTTTTTGGTGGGATTCGAATCGGTATTGCGATCGGGCTCTCCGTCATGCAGGCCTATAACGACGCCGTCCAAAGCGGCGAAGACAGGCACGCCGATGTCCTGCTCCGCAAAGCTGCGAATGAAGGGATCTTCCCCTGTACTGCCGTCATAAGTCCGTTTTCCGCAGTTCAAATCTCGGAGTCCGGGTGTTGGATCGAGATCGACGTAATAGGCGATGAAAAGATCCTTGCCGAAAGTTCCGGCGACCGGGTAGAACGTAAAGGGAACCGGCCCGACGGCGTTATTGGCGGGCGGCAATGCCATCGTCATCACCGGCCTGGGGCTCACTGTCGAGGCTGACAAGTCCACAGCGGGCGCGGCCATTGATGTCTGGCGAATCTCGCGAATTGTGACCTGCTGCGCCGACGCTGCTGCGGCAACGAGCATTGTGAGGACGAAGAGAGTGTATTTGCGCATGTATCTCACCTTAGAAATTGGGCTTTGCACGCCGCGACAAAGTGCAATGTCCTTGCCGCGCTGGCCGCCCGCTTGCTACTTGCTCCTTGAGGAATGAGTGTCTCGAGCCCTCTCGCGAGTCGCGTGTCTGCTTCCCAATCGGCAAAAGCCGTCCCGATCGCAGTTCTCCTCTCACGTTTTCCGTCGGTGACCGAGACGTTCATCCTTCGCGAGCTCATCGAAATGGAGCTTCGCGGGCAACGCGTGCGGCTCGTCCCGATGATCAAAGAATCGCCGCCGGTGATTCACCAGGAGGCGAAACCGTGGACCTCACGCGCGCTGTACACGCCGTTTCTTTCACCGAGGATCTGGTTGGCCAACTTGCGTGCGGCGGCGCGTCAGCCAATCCGCTACTGGTCACTTCTGTTGCGGCTCATGGCCGGGACCATCGCCCGTCCTTCGACATTCGTGCGCACAGTCGCTGTCTTCCCCAAGTCTGTTTTCATCGCAGAGCAGTTGAAGCGTGAGGGCGTCCGTCACATTCACGCCCATTACGCGACGCATCCGGCAACAATGGCGCTGATCGTCGCAACGCTTTCGCCAATCACGTTCAGCTTCACGGTGCACGCGCACGACATTCAGGTCGATCGCAGTCTTCTGCGGTGGAAACTGCGGGAGGCGCGATTCATCCGATCCATCTCCGATTTCAACCGCCGCTTTCTCGAGAAGCTCTACCCGCGCGAAGCGACCGGCAAGATCGAAGTCATTCACGTCGGCATCGACCCGTCGATGTACCAGTCGGCAGCCGGATCGCCGGCTCTCCACGCAGGTGTTCCGCTGATTGTGTGCGTGGCCGCGCACAAGCCGTACAAAGGTTTGCCGGTTCTCATCGAAGCGTGCCGGATCCTCCGCGATGCGAATGTGAAGTTTCGGTGCGAGGTGATCGGTCATGGGCCGATGCGTGACGCACTCGACCGCATGGTCAAAGAAAAAGGCGTTGCGGACGTGATCGCGCTCGTCGGGCCGAAACCGCAGGACGAGGTTGCCCGCAAAATGGCGGCCGCCGCGTTTTTCGTGTTGCCGAGCATCATTGCTGGCGACGGCCAGATGGAGGGGATTCCGGTGTCGCTGATGGAGGCGATGGCCAGCGGCCGCGCCGTGATCAGCACCCCAATCTCCGGCATCCCCGAGCTCATCGACGATGGAGTGACGGGCTTCCTCGTGCCGCCCGCGGATCCGATCGCGCTCGCCCGCGCGATGCAGACACTCCTCGCGTCGCCCGATCGCGCTCGTGAAATGGGCGAGCGCGGACGCCGGAAGGTGCGCGCGGAATTCGAGCTCGGCGACACGGTTTCGCGGCTCATGGCGCGCCTGGAACGCGAAAACGTCGCGGTCGAGTCATGACCACGTTCGCGATCGCCGCATTCTGGGTGTGCCTCGCCGTCTGCCTCTACATCTACTTCGGATACCCGCTGCTGCTTTGGGTGCTGAGCGTCATCCGGCCGAAAGCAGTCAATGAAGGCGATGTCTTTCCACGGGCGACTTTCGTCATCCCGGCCTACAACGAAGAGAAGACCATCGGCGAAAAAATCACAAATACACTGGCCGTCGACTACCCGTCCGATCGAATCGAGGTGCTGATCGTGTCGAACGGGTCGACCGACCGGACAACAGAGATTGTGCGGAGCGCCGACGATCCGCGCGTCTCGCTCATCGAGATAACGGAGGCGGGAAAAATTCAGGCGCTGAACGAAGGAGCGCGCCGTGCGACCGGCGACATTCTCGTCTTCAGCGATGCGGACTTCCTTCTCGATCGCGAGGCGCTCAGAGTCATGGCCCGCAAGTTCGCCGATCCAACAGTCGGCGGCGTCTGCGGCGCCCGCGACACCGGCAAAGGGCGCGAGGGCGATGCAACCGGCGAGGGAGAAGGGCTCTACGGGCGGTGGGACCGCTGGCAGAAGGTGCGCGAGAGCCGCATCGGGAGCGTTTTCGCCGCCGACGGCCTCCTCTACGCAATCCGTCGCGATCTGTACGTTCCGCCGTCCGATGCGGCACAAGCGGATGACATCGCGATCTCGGCCGCCGTTCCGCTGCGCGGATTCCGATTGCTGTACGAACCGTCAGCGGTCGCGTGGGAAAACGCGACCATTCGCGCGCAGGATGAGTTCCGGCGCAAGATTCGCGTCACGCAGCATTCCGTCCGCGCTCTGTTGAATCTGCGGAGCCGGCTGTTCACATCGGGTTTCTATTCCGTCGAGTTGCTCTCGCACAAACTCGTGCGCCACGGCGTGGCGTTTTTTCTGATCGGGCTCTTGCTCGCGAACATTCCGCTCATTCCGCACTCGAAGTTGTATGCGATCGCGTTCGCGGGCCAGGTGGCGATCTACGCATTGGCAATCGCCGGCGCCCTCCTGCGCGAAACGCGCGTGGGCCGTTCGCGTCTCTTCTACATTCCGTACTATTTCTGCTTCGTCAACGCCGCCGCGCTCCTCGGCATCCTCCAGTTGTTTCGAGGTGAGCGAGTCTCTGCCTGGTCGACGCGGACGGAATCGAGCTAGCGGACCACGACGGAGCGCAACCAGTCGACCGTCTGCTTCAAGCCATCGCTCAGCGGAACGGGCGGCTGCAGCCTGGCCGCTTTCCACAGACGGCTCGCATCCAGAACGCTGCGCATCTGTTCGCCCGCTTTGGCCGGCGCGTGCTCGGCCGGTTTCGTGATGCCGATCGCTTCGCAGAGGGCAGAGTAGAGCGCGTTCACCGAGGTTTCGATTCCGGTGCCGACGTTGTAGGGCCCGGCGAGATCGAGCTCGGTGGCGGCCATGTTTGCACGCACGACGTCTTCGACGAAGACGTAATCGCGTGTCTGTTCGCCGGATCCATTGATCCGCACCGGCTGGCCCTCGAGCATGGCGCCCGCAAAAATCGCGACGACTCCCGCTTCGCCGTCTTTGCGCTGGCGCGGTCCATAGACATTGCCGTAGCGCAGCGAGACCGAGGGGACGTTGTGCACGACGCGGTAGTAGTGGAGGTACTGATCGATCGCGAGCTTCGCGCAGCCATAGGGTGAGATCGGCGCGGTCGGATGTTCTTCGTTCTGCGGAACGCGGACGGGGTCTCCGTAGATCGCTCCGCCGCTCGACGCGAAGATGATTTTCTTCACGCCGGAAGTGATGAGCGCCTGCACGAGGCGAAGCGTCGCGACGATGTTCAGCTCCGCGTCGGCAGCCGGATCGGCAACCGAGACGCGGACATCGATCTGGGCCGCGTGATGATTGAGGATGTCGAAACGCCGTCCGTGGAGTGTTTCGGCCGTCTTGGGGTCACGCAGATCGGCGACGATCAGCTCCGCGCGCGGATTCACGTTCTCGCGCTGTCCGGTGCTGAGATTGTCGACGACCGTGACGGAGTGCCCCCGCTCGACGTAGGCGTCGACGATGTTTGACGCAATGAATCCGGCGCCGCCGGTGACCAGTATTTTCATTTCCGACCCGCAGCCGCTTTTTGCAAGCGTTCAGCCAGTTGTGGACCACATTTTGCTCGATGCGGCTATGAATGCAATTGGACTGGATCAATATTCTGGCGTTTCTGATCCTGGCGACCGTCGTGGTGACGCTCGTGGCGATGGCGGCGTCCTTCGTGGCCGGCAAGATGCGCGGCCTTCGCCTGGCGCGTCAGGTAAGAAACCAGGACGACTTGCGCGGCTGACTCCGGCGCAGCGCTACGTGCCGTAGTAATGGCACCTCGTAGTGCAGGTCTCCTCGATCGTGACTCGATGGAGCAGGGGCAGGTGTGGCGCCAGGCGTTCCCACAACCAGATCGCGATCGACTCCGACGTCGGATTGGCGAGACCGTCAACTTCATTGAGAAGGTAGTGATCGAGCCGCGTCACCACCGGATCGATGACGCGTTTGAGATCGGCGAAGTCGATCAGCCATCCGACGCGCGCGTCGACCGGACCGCGCACGGCGACCTCGCCGCGGAACGAATGCCCGTGCATGCGGCGGCACTTGTGTCCCTCCGGGACATTGGGCAGATAATGAGCGGCCTCGAACCGGAAATCCTTGACCAGCTCAACGACGGGCGCTTCAACCATTTGGATCGCATTTTGCTCGCTCGAAAGAATTGATGGCAACTGCAACTGACTCCGACCGGTCGATCGGGACCATCGTCAGGGAGCTGATGGAGAACATCTCCACGCTCTTTCGCAGCGAAATCGCGCTGCTCAAATGGGAGCTCAAGGACACGGCCGCAAAACTCGGCGGCGGGGCAGCGCTCTTCGCGGGTGCTCTCTTCGTCGCGCTCTTCGGTCTCGGCTTCCTCTTCGTCACCATCGTCCTCGGCCTGGTCGCCCTCGGCGTCCCCGCGTGGCTGTCGGCGCTGATCGTCACGGTCGTCCTGTTTGTGACCGCCGGTGTGCTCGCGTTGCTCGGAAAGAAGAAATTTGCGGCCGCGCAGTTCGTTCCAAAAGAATCGATGGACAAGATCAAGAGCGACATCGAAACGCTCAAGGCCGACATCACGCGCGCGAGGAGTCACTGAAATGGCGGAAGAAGAAAAGCAGACCATCGAACGCGAGATCGATCGCGCTCGCGACGGCGTCGGTCACGGCATCGACGAGCTCGATCACAAGCTTCGCCGGACACTGGACGCGAAAACGTTCGCATCCGACCACGCCCCGCAGATCATGGTGGGTGGGGCGGTGGTGGGGTTCCTGGTCGGATTCGGTTTCCCGAAACCGATCATGCGCGTGATGCAGCTCGGCGTGCCGCTGGCGCTCTTCGCGTACAAGTTCACGAAGTCGCGCAACGGCGCT
>JALYZI010000005.1 GCA_030948915.1 Acidobacteriota bacterium | reverse complement strand
CGGTCGCGATCGTACGCATGTCGGCCATGGTTCTCTTCTGCTTCGACCGCTGCATTGCGGTGAGCAGGTTAGGAATGGCAATAGCCGCCAGGATGCCGATGATCGCAACAACGATCAGCAGCTCAATTAGAGTGAACCCCTTTTGTCGCTTCATTAAAAATCCTCCTTAAGGTTTTAGACCGAATGGCCAGCTCTATCGCAAATGGGATTCCATATAAGTGGTGTTTGTAACATGAGTAATATCAGCTGTTTAAAGCTCCAACCGGCAAGGAAACTGACAGTTTCTGGCGTCCTGATCGGCGCGAAACTGACAATTCTCGTCACGACGCGTTTTCGAAAGCATAGGCCGGGATGAGGCGCTTCATGAGGGTAATGCCCTGCATGTACCAGTCGATGCGAATCCGCTCATTCGTCGCATGAATGCCTTGCGTTTGATAGAAGTCGACGGGGAACGGCCACAGACCATAGCACGCCACGCCATGAGCGCGAAGAAATCGCGAGTCGTTGCTCCACGCTGCGAGGACTTCCGTACCGACATGAACGTCACCGTACTGCTCGTGGACCTGCCGTTCGATCAGCGCGAAAAGCGGAGTGTGTCGCGAGGAAGGAGGAGCCGGACCGTTCTTCGCCAGCACGGCATCGACGGTGGCACCGAGGGGCCTGACATGCGACTGCAGCCATGCGATGCGCCGGTCAGGATTTTCGTCCGGGAGGCTGTAGAGGTTGACATCCATCGTCGCGCCGCGGGCGTCCGTCTTGATATCGAAAGGTACGACGACGTTTTGCGTCAGCTCTTTGTATCCTCGCGCGAGCAGCCAGAACTTTCCTTCGGCAATCGTGCGATCGATGTCTTCGAGCAGGGCGCGATGCTCGAAGCGCAGCGGAGCGATGTCGCGGAAGAACTCGCGCACTTCGGGAAGAATGCGATCCGGATCGCGCGGACCGATGTAGGGTTCCAGGGAGAGGCGAACGCGCCGCATGACTTCGCGGCTCGGCGCGCGCAATCGCACGTTCACGCTCATTTTCGTTCCGATCTCGATCCCGAAATAGGAGAGCTGCTCCTGGCGCGTCTCCGTGATGCCGCCCTCGTTCAGGGCATAGCGAACGCCTTCGAAGACGTCGGGCCGGTGCTGCAGAAGCCACTGCATCCCGAGCACGCCGCCCTGTTCCTCGTCGGCAACGCCGAGGAAAACGATGTCGCGTTCCGGCTTGCCTCGCTTCAGGACTTCGAACAGGCCTTCGAGCTCGCACATCGCGATCGACTTCATGTCGAGCGAGCCGCGCCCCCAGAGCTCATTGACGGCAATGGCCGCCGCGAAGGGCGGACGAAACCAGCCCGCCGGCGTGGCGGGCACGACATCGATGTGGTTCAGCAGCAGCAGGCCTTCGCCGCGGCGCTTCCCGACGAGTCGCGCGTACACATTCGCGCGGCCGGGAGCCGACTCGATGATCTCCGCCCTCAGGCCATGCTTCTCGAGGAGGTCGGCGAGAAATCGTGCGCCGGCGCGCTCGCGGCCCGGTGGATTCGATGTGTCGATGCGAATGTAGCGTTGCAGAAGCGCGATCTCCGGCGTGATCGGCGAGTTTTTCGGGACATACATCTGCGACTTGATGTCGGTGTCGGCGCGCCAGTTGTAGATGACGAGCGCTCCGATCAGCGCGAAGCCGATGATCGCGACGACGAGAGCAGGGATCCATCGGCGGAGATTCATGCGCGATAAAAAATGAGAACGCCGGTCAGCAGAGAAAGGGTCGTCGCCGAGATCCACAATCCGATGATGACGAGTTCGTTGCGATATCGCATCTCCACGCGATGGCGACCCGCCGGAACGACGATGCCCTGATATCCGATATTCGCGACGATCGCGGGGACCGGCCGCCCGTCGAGTGTGATTCGCCAATATTTATGCGGTGTCACGCTCATGACGAGAAATCCTGTTCCGAGACTCTCCACATCGAGCGTCGCACGGTTGGCCGTTTCGCGTACTCCTCGAATCCGGCCGTCGGCGGGAACGAAGTTCGGGTACTTCACGAACGCGACGCGGGGGCTCACGCTCTGTTTGCTCAGGACGTTGACGAAGTCCTGCCGATTGTGAATCGTCACGAGCAGATCGGCAAAGTAATACCGCGGCCAATGGGTCGTCTCGATGAACTGCACCGGCATTGCGTTCTTGAAGTCTCCCTTGACGCGTTTCCGTTCGACCTCGACATCGCGGTACGTCCCGCGGTACCACGCGTTCGACATCGCCATGAAGGGCTCCCACCAGTCTGCGCGTCCCGAGCGCTTCACGTCCCAGACAGACTCGTTGAGCGCGATCGTCGGCAGCAGCGCGGTTTTGTCGTAGTCGCGCTCGATCACCGTCCGTATTTTCGATCCGGCCGGCGTCATCGGAAACAGTCCGTCGCGAACAATCCAGTAGACGGCATTGCCAGTCGAGAAGAACTTCCGCGCGGTCTCTTCACTGCTGTACCAGTCGGCTTCGTGAAACACGCGGAAGTCCGCGCGGTTCTGCGGAAACGTGGACGCGACCGGCGGCGGTTCGAAGAACCTTCGCGGCATTCGAGGATTGAGCTCGAAGCCGACGTGCGTCAGGTCGGCCGCCACCAGCAGCCCGGCCACGATCATCCATGCGCGTTGCCACCGCAGGCGCGACGTGATCAGGATCGCCGACGCAGCCGCGCCGCGAATCGCGGCCAGGATCCAGTCGTGATGCGACAGCGTCACCATCTTCAGCGAGGCGGCATTGCGCGTCATCCCCCAGATGTGCATGAAGGTGCGCGCATAGATCGGCGTGAATCCAAGGATGGCGCACGCCGCCGCGACGACGGTTGTCGCGATGACGAATCCCGTTGCGGCCTCGCGAATGACCTCGTCGCCGGCGAGCAGGCGATCGAACATCTGCGCGGCGAACACGATGGCCGCAAAGATGCCCATCATCGCGAATTTCTCCGGATAGCGAATCGACGTCGCGATTCCGGCTTTGTACAAGAGGTGAAGGATGGGCGTGTGTCCCCCGAGTGCGAGAATCGCGGAGACGACGCAGATCAACAGCACCAGTCTTCCGCCGCGCGGCCGGACAAACGCTGCCGCGACGCACAGCGCCGTCGTCAGCAACCCGACATAGATGTTGAACAGAAACGGCGAGCCCATGCCGGGATAGAGTCCGCCCCCCCAGTACCACATGACGCGATTGACGGCGATGTGGCCGAGGATGTTCGGGTAAATGAGCTCCGCGAATTTTGCCCAGGGCATGCTCCACGCGCTGACCAGATCGAATTCGAACGGCCGCGATCGCGCCGAATCGTGCACGTGATCGATGGCCGGAAGGATCTGCGCGCCGCCGGCCGCCAGCGCGGTCAACGCTATCAACGCGATCGACCCGACCGCTTTGACCGACGCCAGAACGCGCGGCGCCGCATACCAGCCGCGATAGAGGGCGTAGAGTCCGATCAGAAATCCCGTCTGCATGACTGTCGTCGGCTCGGCGACGAGAAACTGCAGACCGAGAAACAGCGACGCGGCCGCGAAGTCACGCAGACTGGGTCTCAATAGAAAACGCCGCGCGAACATGCAGGTGAGCGGCAGCCAGGCCGCGCAAAACAAAATCGGCAGCAGATTCACCTCGGACAAATACATGCCGCCCATTCCGAAAGCCATCGCGCCGAACCACGCTGCGAACGGCCGCAGTTCCATCGAACGCAGGAGCGCGTACATGCCGAGGATCCCGACATACAGGTGCATCAGGATGAGCAGGCGGTACCCGAGGTCGTAGCTGGGGAGAAGAATGAGCCAGGTGAATGGGTAGAAGACTTCGTGCTCGGGATTGGCGGCGATTGGCTGACCGCCGGCAAAGTAGCGGTTCCAGTACGGAAACTCGCCTCCCTGGACGATCTCGCGAAGGATCTGCTTGGTCGGGTAGTAGTAGCGCGTGAGGTCGCGCATGTAAAAGTTGTCGACGCCGGCAAGCACGTCACCAAAGGCGATGGTGACGATCAGAGCGAGGGAGGCGACGGCCAGCGCGTCTGTGCGGCGCGCATCGTTCACGCGCGGCGGATTGTAACCGGAATCGTGCGTGTTATTCTCAGCCGCAACCCCTATGCCTCTCCATGACAAGAAAGTTGTCGCTGTTCTGCCGGCGTACAACGCGGAGAAGACCCTCCAGGCGACTTTCGACGACATTCCAAAAGACTGGGTCGACGAGATCCTGCTGGTCGACGACTGCTCGCGCGATCGGACGGTGGAACTGGCTCGAGCGCTGCCGATGCGCGTCGTCGTCCACCAGAAGAACCGCGGCTACGGCGGCAACCAGAAAACCTGCTATCGGACCGCGATGGACGAGATGGGCGGCGACATCATGGTCATGGTCCACCCCGATCATCAGTACGATCCGAAGATCATCCCCGAGCTCGTCAAGCCGCTCATGCGCGGAGACTCGGACGCCGTTTTCGGCTCACGTATGTTAGGCGGACGCCCGATCGAAGGCGGCATGCCGAAGTGGAAATACTGGGCGAATCTGTTCCTCACCATGGTCGAGAACGCGACTTTCTACATTTTTCTCTCGGAGTACCACTCCGGTTTCCGCGCCTACTCGAAGCGTTACCTCGACAGCGTGAACTTCGAGGCGAACTCCGACGACTTCGTGTTCGATACCGAGATCATCGCGCAGGGTGTCGCGAAAGGAATGCGCATCCGCGAGGTGCCCATCAGCACGCGCTACTTCGACGAGGCGTCGCAGATCGGATTCTGGCGATCGGTCCGCTACGGACTCGAGATCCTCAAGACGATGATTCTGTACAAGATGCACAAGAAGCACATCTGGTCGCATCGGATCTTCAGAGACCCGGCGCGCGTCACGGCGCTGCCGAAGGAATCGATTTCTCGAGCGTCGTGATCTCGCTGCGCGTCTTGTCGGCCTCGCCGGCTCTTCCGGTCGCGCGCAGATAGTTTTCTTCATCGCGCAGTAAAGCCAGGCGATCATGCACCGCTCCGCTGTACGGTTCGAGAGCGCGATTCTTCGCGATGGTCCCGCTCCATGCGCTCATATGGGAAGCGTCGTTCAGGCCGCAGATGGCGAAACCGATCGCCGCCAGGATGCACAAGGTCGTGGCGACCACACCCGCACGCATGCGCATCAGCAGTGCCAGTACGAAGTAAACGACGATCACGGCGCCGAGGATGATGAGGACGTCGACTTTGAAGTTGTCGGGAACGGAAATCAGGAGCCCGATCTGTTTCGGTGCGTGCGCAGCAGCTCGCAGCAGCGCGTCGGGCGGATAGTAACGATTGAGATCGATCGCCCCGGCGGTAAAGAAAAACGCCATGGTCCAGATCGACGCCAGAGCGGCGATCGCGATCGCGATCAATTTCGGCAAGTGCATGAACAGCGCGGCGGCGCCGAGGAGGAAGAAGATCGTGCAGTTGTCGAAACGTCGCTGGCCGAATGACGACCCCGCCCAGAAGAAACGATCGATCGTGGCGTTCGCGATCCACTGCGCGAGAAACATGAGGACGGCCGCGATTCCGAGTCCGCGATGCGCGCGCATCAGCAGTGGGAATCCGAGAACGCCGACGATCAGCAGCGGCGTCCACGTGCCCAGACCGTGGTACCACGAAAACAGCGGCTGCCAGGCCCAGAAGCGCTCGAAGGAATGCCACGGACGCTGCGCATTTCCCGGCGAGATGCTGAAGAGGATCAGCGGATTGCCGTAGAGAAAAAGGGTCACGACGATTTGCGGGAGCGCTCCGGCGATGCATCCGCCCACCACCGTCAGCCATTTCTTCATCGCGGGGAGGCCGGCGATCACGAACGGGACGATGATGAAGGTCGCGTTCTGCGGCCGGATCGCGAACGCGAGTCCCGCCGCCACACCGGCGGCGAGAAAATCTTTTCGCATCGAGGCGAGAACGACGAACGCGCAGACCGCCGCGCTCACCGCATGCGCCATCAGCGCCTCGCGCGTGGAGTACCACATGAGCGACGATCCGAACCAGATCGCGATCGTGGCCGTCGCCGCTGCCCAGATCGGACAGAAGCTCCGCGCGACCGCGTATCCCGCGAGCAGCAGAGCCAATCCGCATAGCGCGCTCGCCGCGACAGCCGCGGCGTTGTACGGCAGCGAGGTGCCGTCGCGCGGAAACCGCTGCAGCGACGGGACGAATGTGCGCGCGACGTCGGCCGCGATGAACGCCGGATACCAGACCACCGCAGTGCCGGCCGTCCAGTGGTCGGCGAGATGACCATTCGGCGTCAGGCCTTCCGATGCGATCAGGCCATCGGGCAGCATCCCGAAGTGCTGCCATTCGTTGAACAGCATCAAATCATGATCGAAATATGTTGATGGTAAATAGGCATAATATGCGACACCATCCGGCCGCGTCACGCCGGGACGCAGCCAGATCAACGTTGTCAGCAGCCAGGCCGCGAGGATCAGGCTGATCGCGCCGCGATCGTTCATCCGAGCGCCGCGCGCAGCTGTTCGCTCGGCTCCACTCCCGCCTCGGCACACGCACGCAGGATCGCCTGGCAGGCCTGGCGGCGTTTTCCCTGGCGGACCATGTCGAGCACGCCGAGCGCGATAATGCCGTCGAAGAAGCGCTTGCGATCGGTATCGGTAGGCAGGACTTTCTTCGCCGACGGGCGGAGGGTGCCGAGGAGATCGTTGATCTCGGCGTATTCAGGGCCGACGAATTTCTGCAAGTCTTCCTTCAGCGTGCGCGCGAGCGCGGGCGACTTTCCGCCTGTCGATACCGCCAGCTGAACCGAGCCTTGTTCGACGATCGCGGGGACGATGAATTCGCATAGGTGCGTGACGTCGACGACGTTGACCGGGATCTTCCGCTGGCGGCAATCGGACGCGATCTGCATGTTCACGCTTTCGTCGTCGGTGGAAGCGATGACGATGGACGCGCCGTCGAGATCGGTCGCGTCGTATTTCTTTTTCCGGACTTTGAGCGCGCCGGCCTTCGCCCACCTTTTAATCGGATCGGTGAACTCGGGCGCGACGACGGTCACGCGCGCGCCGTACTTCATCATCGTTTCCGCTTTGCGCTCGCACACCGGACCGCCGCCGATGATGACGACGTCGCGATCTTCGATGTCCAGGAAGATCGGGTAGTACGGAAACTTCTTCTGGCGCACCCCGAAAGTCTAGCGCGATGCCGGCGGGCGCTGTGCTTTCGGCTGTTCCTGCTTCGTGGCCGCGCGTTTGGCACGCGACTTTGCACGCATCAGAGCGTTGCGCTTGTTCTGGAGTGAGGCGCGGGCTTTGTCGCCGTTTCGTGTGGACATGTTTTCTCCGTTAGCCGTTTAGCCGTTTAGCCGTTTAGCCGTTAGCCGTTAGCCGTTAGCCGTTAGCCGTTAGCCGTGCGGTCGACGGCAAACGGCAAACGGCAAACGCCAAACAATTAGTAGATCGGAAACCGATCGCAGAGCTCCTTCACGTCTTTCTTCACTTGCGCGATCACACCGCCGTCGCCCTTCGAATCGAGGACGCGCGCGATCAGCTGCGCGATCGTTTTCATCTCCGGCTCGCGAAGCCCACGAGTCGTCACGGCCGGCGTTCCGATGCGAACACCGGAAGCGACCATCGGCTTCTGCGTGTCGAACGGAATCGTATTCTTGTTGACCGTGATGTTGGCCGCTTCGAGCATGTTCTGCCCGTCCTTGCCGGTGATGCCTTTCGAGAAGACGTCGGTCATGAACAGGTGGTTGTCTGTTCCGCCCGAGACGATTCGGAATCCGGTCTCGCCGACCGCCTGCGCCAGCGCTTTCGCGTTGCGCACGATCTGCGTCTGGTACTCCTTGAAATCCGGCGAGAGCGCTTCCTGGAAGCCGACAGCCTTGGCCGCGATGATGTGCACCAGCGGACCGCCCTGCACTCCCGGAAACACGGCGCGATCGAGGTCCTTCGCGTACTTTTCCTTGCACAGGACGAGTCCCGCGCGCGGGCCACGCAGCGTCTTGTGCGTGGTGGTCGTCACGAAGTCGGCGTAGGGAACCGGCGACGGATGATTGCCGGTCACGATGAGGCCCGCGATGTGCGCGATATCCGCCATCATCAGCGATCCGGAGCGATCGCAGATTTCGCGAATGCGCTTGAAATCGATCACGCGCGAGTACGCGGACGCGCCGCAGATGATCATCCGCGGCTTCTGCTCCTGCGCCAGGCGATCCATCTCGTCATAGTCGATGCGCTCGTCCTCTTTGCGGACGTGGTAGGCGATGACTTTGAAATCGCGGCCGCTGTACGAAAGCGGATGACCGTGCGTGAGATGTCCGCCGTGCGAGAGGTCCATGCCCATGATCGTGTCGCCCGGCTTGAGCATTGCGAAGTAGACCGACATGTTGGCCTGCGAGCCCGAGTGCGGCTGCACATTGGCGTGCTCGGCGCCGAAGAGTCTCTTGGCGCGTTCGATCGCGATGTTCTCGACGATGTCGGTCGGTCCGCATCCGCCGTAGTACCGCTTTCCCGGATAGCCCTCGGCGTATTTGTTCGTGAAGACCGAACCCATGGCAGTGAGCACCGCTTTCGAGACGTGATTTTCGGAGGCGATCAGCTCGAGCGTGTCGTTCTGACGCTGTGTCTCGAGCCTGATGGCGTCGGCGATTTGCGGATCGACTTCCGCCAGCGATCGCTGCAGAAAATCGTGGCCGGTTGCTCTCGATTGTTGAAGGACTGCCATCGCGGTTCTCCTGAAGGGGATCTTACTCGATAATCAACCGAGCGATGTCCGCGCGCCGCGCCGCTGCTGTTGTCCTTGTTGCGATCGCTGCGACGTGCATCGCGGTCTTCGGATTCTTCTATTTTCGCGACAACCTCGGCACCCACTATCCGATCAAAGTCATCTCGGCACGCATATTCCGAGCCGGACAGATTCCGTGGTGGAACTTCTACGACGGCGGCGGCCAGCCACTGGCCGGCAATCCGAATACGCTGACGTTTTATCCCGACAATATCCTTTACCTTTTTCTCCCGGCTCACGTCGCATTCAATCTTCACTTTCTTCTGCACCTCGCTCTCGCGTGGTTCGCAATGCGCGCGCTCTGCCTTCAGATCGGCGCCGCACGGTTCTCAGCGAATTTCGCGGCGACGATGTACGCGCTCGGCGGACTCGCGATCTCCGCGACGGTTTTCTACAACCTGATCTGCGCCGTCGCGCTGATTCCGTTTGCTCTCTGGGCAGTGGAGAAGCGCGCAAACCCGCTCGTCCTCGGCCTCGCGTTCGGACTCATCGGCCTCGTCGGTGAGCCGGTCGTCGTTTTGTCGACGGCCATCGCGGCCGCGATTGTCGCGCGATTCGATATGCGCCGGATGGCGGTTGTGGGCGCAGCAATCGTCGTGGCGATCATCATCGTCTCGCCCCAGATGATCGCGTACGGCGAGATTGCGAAGGAGGTCGAGCGCGCGCGCGGGTTCTCAGCGGTGACGGCGCTCAACGCGTCGCTGTTGCCGCGCCGCATCGCTGAGATCGCAATCGGCCCGATTCTCGGATTTCTGACCGATCCGGGCCATCCCGAGTTTCGCGGCCGGCTCTTTTCGACGATTTTTCTGGGAGTCATCGTGATTCCGGCGTTGATCGTGAGAGCTCGCTCGCGCTATGCGATTGTCGCAGCGACGATGCTCTTCTTCGCGCTGGGGAGATACAACCCGATCGTAAAGGCGATCGTCGAGACGGTGCCGTCGGTTCGCGTCGCGCGCTACCCCGAGAAATTCGCGATCGCGCTGATCGTCGCGCTGGCGGTCATCGTCGCGACGTTCATCGATCGTCTGGATTTGAAATGGCGCTGGGCGTGGGCCGTGATCACGTTTGTCCCCCTGGCCGCGTGCGTCGTGCGCGGAGCACCGATCGATTGGTTCGCGCCGTACCGTGTCGCGCAGCTCCCTCCACTTCGGATCTGCGGCAATCAGCCGATCGAGTACGGGACGCGGCCGGCGCGCGAGGAATACCGCAAAGCCGCGCAGACGATGTCGCCGATTTTTGGCGCGGTCGGCGGTTTGCGATACGCCGTCAATCGCTCGCCGGAAGGGATGCACTCGCTGATGAGCCGCATCGTGGCGGAACGCGCAGTAGCGACGCCGCCGCCCGTCCGAGTGCACTACCTTCGAATGGCGGGATGCGCCGTCGAAGGTGCGCTGCCGCCGGCGTGGATCGTTCCGCGCGTTTTCGGAATTCACAACGTTAACGAGGAAGTGGGACTCGTCGAGAGCGGCCGCTTCGACGAGCATGCTGCGGCGATGGCTCCCGCGAATTTTTCCAACTTCGTATCGCCACCATCCGCGCGAGTCACGCGTTATGCCGAGGGCTTGCAGGACATCACGGTGGCGGTTTCGACGCCGGCGCCGGCGCTTCTGCTGATCAATCAGAGTTTTTTTCGCGCGTGGGCCGCACACATGGAAGGTCATGAGCTGACTACGCTGGCGCTGAACATCGATCGGCTCGGCGTGGTCGTGCCGGCCGGAAATCATGTCATCACACTGCGATTCGGACGTCATCACGCCGCGGTCGTGATCGCGTGGATTGCGTCAGCGATTCTTCTTCTTGCCGGCGCGTTCGCGTTGATGATCGAAGTACGCGATCGCAGCGCCGGCGAGGTAGAGCGAACCGCCGATGAGGATGTTGCGGTGCGGTGATCGCATCGCGCGCTCGAACGCTCGCTCCGGCTTCGGCTCCGCCTTTGCTTCGATTCCCATCGCAACAGCGCGCGCGACGAGCTCCTCGGCGTCCAGCGAGCGCGGCGGATACGGCTCAGTCGCGATGATGCGGTCGAACAGCGGAAAGAGCGCCTCGGCGACGGCACCGATCGGCTTGTCGCGCATCATGCCGAAGACCAGCAGGCGCGGCGGCCGCAGAGTCTTTTCGATGAAGGGAAGGACCGCCGACACCGCGTGCGCGTTGTGGAAGCCGTCGACCCACACGGTTTTGCCGCCGAACTCAATCTTCTCGAGCCGTCCTCGCCAGCGCGTTCCAGCAACGCCGCGCGCGATCGCGTCTTCGTCGATGCCGAGCTCCCGCGCTGCGCGGACCGCAAGCGCAACGTTGTGACGCTGGAAATCTCCGCGCAACGGAGTCTCATGCTCGTCGTCCACGACCATGAAGCGATTCCCGAATTTTTCGGCGCGGCGTCGAAGGACTTCGATTACCGCCGGCTCCGTGTTGGTCGTGAGAACGATCCCGCCGCGATGAATCACGCCCGCCTTCTCCGTCGCGATCTTGCGCAGCGTGTTGCCGAGGAATTCGGTGTGATCGAAACCGATGGGGGTGATCAGCGCCGCGATCGGACGCACCACGTTGGTGGCATCCAGCCGCCCACCCATCCCGACCTCCAGCACCGCGATTTCGCATTGCGCGTCGCGGAAGGCGATGAACGCGATCAGCGTCAGCGCCTCAAAGTATGTCGGCAGGATCCCGATTTTTTTCGAACTGCAACGCAGAACATCGATCGACGCGTCGAGCGCAGCGCCATCGATCATCCGGCCGTTGATCATCCAGCGCTCGCGCAGATCGACGAGATGCGGCGAGATGTAGAGGCCGGTCTGCGCACCGGAAGCCGTCAGGATCGATGACAGCGTCGCGGAGGTCGAGCCTTTTCCGTTCGTTCCCGCGATGATGATCGACCGGAATTCGCGCTCGGGATGCTGCAGCGCCCGCAGCACCGCCCGCATGCGGCCGAGCCCGGGACGAATTCCGGAGCCCTGCAGCGATTCGAGCCAGACGAGATTCGCGCTCACTTCGCGGCGAAGAATTTCAGGAACCGCGACAGCTTCGATTTCATCTCGGCGCGGGTCGTGATCAAGTCCACCATCCCATGCTCGACCAGAAATTCGGCGCGCTGAAATCCTTCCGGAAGCGTTTGCCGGATCGTCTGCTCGATGACGCGCGGTCCGGCGAATCCGATCAGCGCTTTCGGCTCCGCGATGTTGAGATCGCCGAGCATCGCGTACGAGGCCGTGACGCCGCCGGTCGTCGGATCGGTCAGGACCGAGATGTATGGCAATCCGGCACTCGCGAGTCGCGCGAGGGCGGCAGAGATTTTCGCCATCTGCATCAGCGACAGAATCCCTTCCTGCATGCGCGCGCCGCCGGAGCACGACACGATGATCACGGGCTGCTTCTTGTCGGTCGCCCGTTCGATCGCCTGCGTGATCTTCTCTCCGACGACGGATCCCATCGACCCGCCCATGAAGTTGTACTCCATGGCGCAGATCACGACCTGCATGCCGTCCAGCTTCCCTTCGGCGCACAGCACCGCATCTCCGCGTCCGACGCGCTGCTCGTAGACTTTCAGGCGATCGCGATAACGTTTCGTGTCGCGAAATTCGAGTGGATCGCTGGAGCGGATCTTCTCCGCGAATTCTTTGTAGGACTTGTCATCGAAGAGGATGTCGAACCGCTCGCGCGCGCTCACACGGAAGTGGTAGCCGCATTTCGGACAGACGCTGAGGTTGGCTTCGACTTCCTTGCGATAGACGATTTCCTTGCAGTCGTCGCACTTGACCCACAATCCTTCCGGGATGGTGGTCTGCTTTTCGGTTGGCTCCTTCGGCTTCTTTTCTTTGCGGAACCAGGCCATCGGACGGCGACTTTACTCACTCGCCGCAGCCGCCGCAACCACGAGACAAGCCAGCGGAGTGAGGAGCACGCGCTGCGCCGAGGCTTCGATCCACCACGACGGACTGGCGGCGTGGAGGTAGTAGAAGAGCGTCGAGGCGATCGTGCCGATCGCAACGATGAGTGGAAGCAGCGCGCGGCGGCGATTGCGTCCCATCGCGAGCGGCAGGAGCGTCGCGAGCCACGGAACGTAGAAGACGTTGTAGCTCGCCTGACGCAGCGTCGCGCCCGTGACGTTGCCGAGGAGATCGAGATGCAGAGAGCCTCGCGCCATGCCGTACGCGTCGATCAAGTGATTGCGCGATGCAAAAAAAATCCATGTCGAGAGAAAAACTGCGGCCGGCAGCGGGATCAGGATCGACTTGAGAAGTTTCCTCCGCGTGATGAGGTACGCGAATGCTGTCATTGCCACGAACACCGCACCCTCGACTTTAGTGAGCGCGACCGCCGGCAGCATCACGGCCGCCAGGATTTCGAGATCAAAAGTCAGCGCGGCGAGCGCGATGACTTCCAGCAGCAGCAAAAGCGGATCGGCCGCGCCGCCGACCATTCCGATCGCGAAGCCGTATCCGAGAATCGCAGTGAGGAGGAAGGCGTACCAGCCCTTGCGGGTGATGCCGCGAAATGAAAACGCGGTCGCGGCAAGAAAGATCGGCATCAGGAAAAGTGCTCCCCACCACGAGAAGCGATGCGCCATCAGCGATGCCCATGCGTAGAGGAGCGGCAGCAGCGGCGGGTAATCTGAATGCATCAGGTAGTAGTCGCGGAAGCCGAGGAAGTTCGCGTCGATCGAGCCGGCATAGTGAAAGTGCTGGCCTTTCGGGCCCCAGAAGTAAATGAGATCGCCGCACGTCTCGCGCGCGGTCGCGACGCCGTAAATCGTCAGCGCAACGAAGATTGCGATGAGAGCCGTGCTGATGGCGAATCGGCTTTCAGAACGCTCGACCCGATTGAACAGAGCCCACACTCCAATCCCGAGCAACGGCACCCCGACTGTCGTGCGCGTCCACGGCACGTGCACGAAGTTGTAGAGATAGAGAATCGCGACGACGATCGCGATGCCGGTCGCAAGCGCGATTGACAATCGTGCCGGAAGATCGAGGCTTCGAATCGACCGCAATCGCCATACGATGGCTCCCGGAAATGCCAGGAAGATGACGGCCGCGATCCAGAGAACGTCGCTCACGGCCCGGCCTTGTACAAACGCCCTTCCGGAAATTCGGCGATCACGCGGTAGGCGGAATTCTCGAACGGCTTGCGCACGGCGATGACGTACTCGGGCAGCTCGCCATTTGGCGATACGACAACCTGCTGCGGCAACTGTCCGACCGCCGCGAAAAAGTCGGGCATCGTGTCGGTGTTGCCAGGCTCGAAACACGTCACGCGCGCACCGCGCGGCAGAAGGGGCCGCACTTTCGGCAGCAGCGTGAGCGCGTCGCGAGTCTCGTGCTTGTTAGGCCCGACGTGATCGACGATCGTCGCGGGCCGCTCAAAGTACGGACCACCGCGTGTGTAAAGTCGATGGACGAACGCCAGGAGGAGGATGAGCGCCGCGGCAGCGACGATCGCCTTTTCGCTGCGGCGCAATTAGATCTCTCGGAAGATGTACGGACGCAGAACGTCGAGGCGCTCTTCGAGTTTGCTCGCGTCGAGATAGCGCAGCGTCGCGGCCACCGATGACAGCAGCGAGTTGCCGTCCTGGGGCGTGTAGCAGAAGCCGACGACCTTGCGCGGATGCGGCACGCTCAGCGTCGGCAGCGGAATCACCGTCTGCGAGAAGATCCGGCCGAAGTAACCATGGTCGCGGCCGAAGGAAAAAATCTGATTGACCGAGCGGCGCTGCGTCACCGCGACTCGGGTGTTCTTACGAAAGGCGGCCTTGACCTCTTCGGCCGTCGTGTCGAATCCGAGCTCCAGATCGAACCACAGCGTGTGCATGTACTGCGTGTTGATCTTGATCGCCGACGAAAAAAGATTCAGTTTTTCGCCGAGGGTGTGGAAGAGGTGGTACGCGTCGCGGGCGTGATGCGTTCCGAACTCCGGATCGTCATGCTTCCCCGCTTCCGGAGATGCGATGAAGTCTTTCGAGTCCGAGACGTCGTTTGCGCGCCGCATGCAGACGAAACGGCCGGCCACGATGTTCGCTTTTCCATTCTGCCAGCCCAGCGTCTTGAGCAACACCGAGATGTTGTGCGTGTTGCATGACACGACCTGCAGGAAACGCTGATCGGGACCGCAGACCTCGTCGTTGATCCCGCGGGCGTAGGGACGTCCGAATCCGAATTCCGAACCTTGCGCGAGAAAACCCTTCGGCCCTTTCGAGCGCTCGTAGTATCGCGTCTTGTTCTCGTTGCCCGCCGGCGTGCAGTCGACCACCACCGTCGCGCGCTCGATCGCCTCCTCGGCGGTGTACGAAACGCGATGGCCTAATGCCGCGAAGTCGTCACGCGCTTCTTCATCGGTGGCCAGACGCGCGCCATGCTCGATGAGCTGATTGACCTTGGCGCGGTCGTTCGCGGCCGGCGTCCGCTTGTGAAACGTGACCTCGTCGATGCCCCAGCCGTCCTTGAACTGATTGAACAATCCGATCAGCGGCTCACCGATCGTCCCGGTGCCGACGACGTGCACGACGTTCTTTTTCGCCGTCATCCTCTGCCTCAAATCCGGCGGCGGATTGTAGCAGTACAATCGCCCGCCCCATGGCCACCAAACCCGATGCCGGCGAAAAGGTGATCGCCACCAATCGCAAGGCATTTCACGACTACTTCGTGCTGCAGAAAGTGGAAGCAGGAATCGCGCTCACCGGCACGGAGGTCAAGTCGCTGCGCGATGGGCTGGTCAATCTCAAGGACAGCTACGTCAGCTTCGATCACGACGAGGCCTTCCTGGTCGGCGCACATATCTCGCCCTACACGCACGGCAATCTCCAGAATCACGAGCCGGAGCGGAAACGGAAACTGCTGCTCCATCGGCGGGAGATCGACAAGCTCTTTGGTCAGGTCGTCGAAAAGGGCCTCACCGTCGTTCCTCTCCGTTTGTACTTCAAGCACGGGCGAATCAAGGCCGAGATCGCAGTCGTTCGCGGAAAGAAGCTTTTCGATAAGCGCGAGTCGGAGAAGAAGCGCGAGCTCGATCGCGAAGCGGAAGCCGCAATGAAAAGATAGTGGCCGGTTGCCTGTGGCCGGTCGGGTCTCACCGGCCACCGGCCACTGGCCACTGTGGTTAGACAGCCACACTCGTGACCTACTTCCACCACAAATCCGTCGATACACCGTATGGGACGGAATCTGTAAGTATTATCTTTTACAGTAACTTATGATGATATAGCATGCTCAGCCGTGCATGGCACCCACCCTGCTCAAGGCGGGTGTGGACATGAACGCTCAACGAAAGACGATCAGGACAAACGTCAGCATCAGCGGCATCGGACTCCACTCAGGCATCTACACCACCGTCGAACTTCGGCCCGCGCCGGCGCGCAGCGGGATCACGTTCGTCCGCGCCGATCTGCACGGCCTTCGGATCCCCGCGCTGCAGGCGTCGACGACCGCGCTCGATTACGCGACCACCGTCGGAAAAGATGATGTCGCGGTCGGCACCGTCGAACATCTTCTGTCCGCGATCATGGCGTGCGGAGTCACGGACGTCGACATCGACATCGACGGTCCGGAAGTTCCGATCATCGACGGAAGCGCGTTGCCGTTCATGCATCTCATCGACGCCGCCGGCGTCCGCGACCTTGCTTCTGAAATTCCGCTGCTTCGGCTTCGCGAGCCGATCGAAGTCGTCGAAGACGGCAAGAGCATCCGCATGGTGCCGTCGAACCGCCTGGTCCTCAAGTACAAGATCGATTTTGCCCATCCTGCGATCGGCAAGCAGGCGTTCCAGTTCGACTACCACCACGACAATTTCCTTCGCAAGATCGCGCCGGCGCGGACGTTCGGATTCGTCCGCGATGTTGAAAGACTTCGCGCAGCCGGTCTCGCTCGCGGCGGCACCGTCGAGAACTGCATCGTCCTCGACGACCAGGCTGTCATCAACGGGCCGCTGCGGTTTCGCGACGAGTTCGTGCGGCACAAGATCCTCGATCTCCTCGGCGACCTCGCGCTGATCGGACGTCCGATCGCGGGAGAGATCACCGCACATCGCGCAGGACACGCGATGCATTCGCGTTTCGTCGCCAAGGTGATCGAAGCCGCCGCTCGCGCCGAAGAAGGCCTCGGCGAAGCTGCGCCCTCGGAACCGCTTTTCGCCTAATCAGCCGAAGTGTGGTAAAAAAGCCACACTGTGCGGGCCGCGGCGATTTCCCTCCTCATTTATCTCGGCGCCGGGAGTGCGTTTGCGGCCGACCCGAAGATCGACAATCTCACGGCAACCGCCGACAAAGGAAAGGTCAGCGCCCACTTCAGCCTCCTGAATGCATTTGATCGCTCGGAGATCGTTCAAGGCCTGCAGAGCGGCGTTCCGACCAGCTTTGCGTACATCATCGAGGTCTACCGCCATCGCCCGAACTGGTTCGACGAAGGGATCGACCGATCGCGCATCGAAGTGATCGCGACATTCAACTCCGTCACGCGCGAGTACCTCATGAACTATCGCCGCGACCGGAAGCTGGTGCGATCGGAAACATTCACCGATCTCGAGGCGCTCGAGAAGCGGATGACAACGATCGATGAGCCGGCTCTCTTCGACGTCGGCGACCGTCGTCCCTACAAACTGCGGGTGCGCGCGAAGGCCGATCTGATGCGCGGCTGGGCGCTGTACTTCATCCCGTGGAACTTCTCCACGCGGTGGCGTGACGTGCGGGTCGCGGAGGCCAAACCGTGAAGCCGCGCCAGTTCGTCGATCGTTACCGCAAGGATCCGCGCTTCATCGTGACGGTCCCGGTGCTGGTATTGACCGTGACGAGCCTCATCTACTACGCGATCCAGAAGGCGAAGGAGCTTTCGCCGGAAGCGCTCACCAGCCAGGTTCTGCTCTTTGTCCTCGCGAACATCAACGTCCTGCTGATTCTTGGCATCGGCTTCGTCCTGCTGCGCGGACTTGCGAAGCTCGTCCTCGAGCGGCAGCGCGGAATCATCGGCTCGCGCTTCCGGACAAAGCTGGTCCTGACTTACATGATGATGGCGCTCGTGCCGGTCGCTGTCCTTTTCTTTGTTGCGACCGACCTGCTGCGCGTTTCCGTCGACCGGTGGTTCAACACGCCGGTGCGAAAGATTCTGCAGAACGGCGAGGCCATCGCGCAGATGGCGCAGGACCAGTCAGCCGCCAATGCGCTGGCCGCCGCCCGCGAGATCGCGGCGACGCCCGGCGCAACCGATCCTTCGCGCGTCGATGCGATCCTCAACCGCGTGCAGCAGTTCCACACCATCGACATGGCCGGCGTGTATCGCGACGGCGCGATGCTGAAGGAGGTCGCGAATCCGCGCGCGCCGATCCAGGAGGTTTCCGAGCCGCCGAGAAAATTCTTCGACGATGTCGTCGCGCACGGCACGGCCGTCAAGTACGACATCGGCGCGAGCGGAAAGTGGATCCGCGCCGCGACCCGGATCGGAAATACGCCGTATGCCGCGATCGCGGGAGTCTTCATCCCGGCCGCCATGAACCGCCTGATCGACGAGAGCATCATCCTGCACAAGAATTTTCAGCAGCTCGATGCGCAGCGTCCGACGCTGAAAGCCTCGCAGACCTCGCTCTTTCTGGCGGTTACGCTTGCCATCCTCTTCTTCGCGCTCTGGCTTTCGATCTACGCCTCGCGGCGCATTACCGTTCCGATCAAGGCGCTGGCCGAGGCGACGGGGAGGCTCGCGGAGGGAGGGTATGGGTCGCGCGTCGACGTCGTCGCGACCGATGAAGTCGGACGATTGATCGAGTCCTTCAACCAGATGTCGTTGCAGCTCGATCAGCAGCGCCAGGCGCTGACGCAGACGAATCAATATTTGTCGACGGTGCTCGAGAGCGTGTCGGCGGGCATCATCGCATTCAGCGACGACTTTCACCTGCTCAGCATCAATCGCGCGGCGCTGCAGATGCTGCAGATCGACGAGCCCGAAGGACACATGGCGCTCGCCGAAATCCTCACCGGCGACCTTGCCGTGCTGCACCATGCGCTTGGCGAGCTGACCGAACGCGGCGCGCGCACGCGCGAGGTCACGCTGATACGCGCGGGCGAGCTGCGTTACCTCGAGCTGTCGCTGGCGCGCCTCAGCAGCGGCGCCGGCGAACAGGGATGGGTATTGGCCATGGAGGATTCCACCCAGCTCGTGCAGGCGCAGAAGCTCGCGGCCTGGAACGAAGCGGCGCGCCGCATCGCGCACGAGATCAAGAATCCGCTGACGCCGATTCAGCTCTCCGCCGAGCGCATCGCCAAGAAGTTTCAGAACGGCGACGAGGATGCACGGCAGGCCATCGATGAAGGGACGAAGACGATCGTTTCCGAGGTGCGCGAGCTCAAGAGGATGGTGGATGAGTTCTCGCGATTCGCGCGCATGCCGGCGGTGCATCTGCGCCACGCGCAGCTCGCGGAAATCCTGCAGCAGGCCGCCAGCCTTTACGGCGATGTGAAGCCGGACGTGAGCGTTTCCGTTTCGGTCGATCCCGAAATCGAGCTGCTGATGGATCCCGAACAGATCCGCCGCGCGGTCGGCAATCTGCTGAACAACGCCGTCGAAGCGACCGAGCGCGGCGAAGTGCGCGTCACCGCGCGGCGCGAACCGCATCGCATCGTCATCGAGGTCGCCGATCCGGGCCGTGGCGTTCCCGATAGCGATAAAGAGAAACTCTTCCTGCCGTACTTCTCAACCAAGGGGCGGGGTACCGGTCTCGGTCTGGCGATCGTCCATCGCATCGTGAACGATCACGACGGCCGCATCTCGGTGCACGACAACTATCCGAGGGGGACGAGATTTGAAATTGAATTGCCTGCGTGAGGGTTAGCCGCTGGCCGTTCGCCGTTCGCCGATCTTCGGCCGACGGCTAACGGCGAACGGCAAACAAATGGCCAAGATCCTCATCGTCGACGACGAACAATCGATTCGGAGCACGCTCGGGAAAATTCTCGAGGATGAAGGTCATCGCGCGGTGTTGTGCGATTCCGGAGAAGAAGCGCTGGCGCAGTTCGCGCGCGACGAATTCGATCTGATCATCCTCGACCTCTGGCTCCCCGGCGTCGACGGCATGACCGTGCTCGAACGCCTGCGCGCTGCCGGCGCGCCGCCGGTGATCGTGATTTCGGGACACGGCAACATCGACACCGCCGTCCGCGCCACCCGCCTGGGCGCCTACGATTTCCTGGAGAAGCCTCTGTCGCTCGAGCGCGTGCTCCTGACGATCAATCACGCGCTGTCCGATCGGAAGCTTCGCGAGCAGGTCCGCGATCTGCGGCGCCAGGTCTCCGACGAAATGCTCGTCGGCGAGAGCGACGTCATGGGCGCGCTCGAGCAGCACATCCGCAGCGCGGCGCCGTCGAACAGCCGCGTGCTGATCACCGGCGAGAACGGCAGCGGAAAAGAAATCGTCGCGCGCACGCTGCATCGCCTTTCCCATCGCGCCGAGCAGCCGTTCGTCGACGTCAACTGCGCTGCCATTCCGGAAGAGCTCATCGAGTCGGAGCTCTTCGGGCATCGTAAGGGCGCGTTCACCGGCGCGATCGACGAACGGAAGGGAAAATTCGAGCTCGCCGACGGCGGAACGCTCTTCCTCGATGAAGTCGGCGACATGAGTGTCCGCACGCAAGCGAAGGTGCTGCGCGTCCTGCAGGAACAGACGTTTCAAAAAGTCGGCGGGCAGCAGCCGATCACCGTCGATGTCCGCGTAATCGCTGCCACCAACAAGGACCTCGAGGCCGAGATCGCGCGCGGGACGTTCCGCGATGATCTCTACTATCGGCTCAATGTCGTCCCGATCGCGGTTCCGCCGCTGCGGTCGCGCGGAAACGACATCGACCTCCTTGCCGAACATTTTCTTCGCCGTTTCGCGGCCGAGACCGGAACGCCGCGCAAGCGGCTCTCGAGCGGCGCGGTGACCAAGCTGAAGGCCTATCACTGGCCGGGAAATGTACGCGAGCTGCGCAACGTCATCGAACGGCTCGCAATCCTGGGACGCGGGGAAACGATCGAAGCGGAGGACATCCAGCTCGGAACGCGGGCCGCCGCGCCGGCCGAGATTGCGACCGATCTGACATTGAAGGAGGCGCGCGACGCCTTCGAAAAGCAGTACATTCTGTCGCGCCTGCGCGAATTCGCCGGCAACGTCAGCCGCACCGCCGACGCCCTCGGCGTCGAGCGCTCGAATCTATATCGCAAGCTCCACGCGTACGGAATTACGGTTGAGCGGCCGTAGTTACTTGACAGCGCCGCGGGCGATTCTTACCCTACGCCAGCATCACGCGGGCATAACTCAGTTGGTAGAGTGCGACCTTGCCAAGGTCGATGTCGCCGGTTCGAGTCCGGTTGCCCGCTCCAAAAAAATCAGCCAGGGCCGCCACTTCGGCGGCCTTTTTTCTTCCGCACGATGTAACATTTCTTCTGCCGCATGTCCCGAAATATGGATCCCGACCGAAGCTTCGAGGAGCTTCTGATCAGCACGCAGCTCATCTCGGCAGAGCAACTGGCGGTCGCGCAGCGGGAGGCGCTCAGGAACAACCGGCGCCTCGCGCCGACACTGCTCGACCTCGGATTCGTCGGCGAACGGCGGTTCGCCGAATGGATGTCGCAGATGACCAGCATCGCGATGGTGGATGCGATTCCAGCCGAAGCGGTGGAAGTCCTGGTCCGCCGCGTTCCACGCGCAATCGCGCGCGAGTACGAAGTCGTGCCGGTCAGGCTGGATGGTAACGTGCTCACGATTGCCACCATCAACCCTCTCGATGCCGGCAGCTTCGAGGTCCTGCATGCGACGACCGCCATGACCATTCGACCGCTCATCGCGCTGCACAGCGCACTCCTCGAACTGGTCGCGCGGTTCTATCCCGAAGATCGCGTGGAGACGACGCTGATGCCGGCGTCTTTCGATCCTGGAGCAACGATGGCCATGCCGCGGGCGGACGACAGCCTGGGATCGTCGACGCGCAGCATCGCTCCGGCGCCATCGCGCGCCGAAACACAATTGGATCGTGTCGAGCGCTCGCTTCTCGAATTGCACAAGTTGGTGGAGAACCTGCGCGAGCGCATCGAGACCATCGATGAAACGCTGGAGCATCTGTTGAGCCGGCGATGACCTCGACCCCTCTCGCATCGCGACAGCAGCTCGGTCACTACGAAGTCATTCATCTCCTCGGCAAAGGCGCGATGGGATCTGTCTATTTGGCGCGTGATCAGCGCATCGGCCGCCGAGTGGCGCTGAAGGTGATTCATCTATCACCCAAGGCTTTCGAGGATGCCACTGGGGCAAATGATTTTTACCGGCGGTTGCAGCGCGAGGCCGAGGTCTGCGGATCACTCCTGCACCCCAACATCGTCGCGCTCTACGAAGTTGGCTACCAGGGTGAGCGCGTGTCCTATCTCGCCATGGAGTATGTCGAAGGAGAGACGCTGCTTGATCTTCAGCGACGCAGCCTGCCGGCATTGACGCATGACGTCGTACTCCGCATTGCCGCCGACGTCCTCCGCGGATTGGAGTACGCCCACGGAAAGGGGATCATTCACCGCGACATCAAGCCGGCGAACATCTTGATCTCGATCGATGGCGTATCGAAGATCGCCGACTTCGGCATCGCGCGGCCGCTGGAGTCTTCGATGACCAGGGCCGGTTCGCTGATGGGAACCCCGAATTACATGTCGCCGGAGCAGGTCCTCGGCGACGAGATGACGCCGAAAGCGGATCTCTTTTCAGTCGGCGTGATGCTGCATGAGCTTCTGACCGGCAACAAGCCTTTCGCCGCCAGCGATCTCACGACGACTCTGAACAATGTCGTCTATCAACCGGCGCCGCCAATTCCCGGAGCGATCGGCGATTTCGTGGCAGCGCTTCTCGCAAAAACGCCGGAAAACAGACCGACTGCGTCGGAAGCGCTCGCCTGCGTTTCGAGTTTGCAGGCGACGGCAACCCCACCGAGGCTTTCGCGCGCTAACGACCGTTCTCGCCTGAAATGGTGGGTGATGGCGGCCGTAGCTTTGCTCTTGATTGCGGCGCTCGCGATCATCAATCAGCCGCGATCGCCGGCCACGGTCGCAGTGGATCCGATGCAGCCGGTTGCGGCAAAACGGCGCGCGTTGGCGGAGGCGCAATCGCTCTTCGATCAAGGACGGTACAAAGAGAGTGCGCAGGCGTACGAAGCGTATTTGAAAAAATACCCTCAGAGCACCGTCGCGCAGGAGGGTCGCGATCGCGCGCGGGGCGCGGATCTTCGTGTCTCCGCGCCGGCCCAGACCCGTCGGCGCCGTCCCAAACGCGACGAAGACATCTCGCCCCGCGAAATGCTCAAACGCATCAAGAAGGCGATTCGCGGGAAGTAGGTCTACTTCAGATAGCGATCGAACCAGTCGATCATGCGCTTGATCGCATCGATCTGATTCTCGCGCTTCGCGAAGCCGTGTCCCTCGGCCGGGTAGAAGTGCGAATCGACCGTCTTTCCCGCATTCTTGTAAATTGCCACCACCTGCTCGGCCTCTTCTTTCGGAACGCGGATGTCGTTCTCGCCCTGCAGAACGAGCAGCGGAGCTTTGGCGTTCGCCAGGTATTTGATCGGCGACGCTGCTTCGTAAATCGCGCGATCTTTCACCGGATCGCCGAGAAGTGATTTCTCATATTCCTGGAGTCGGGGATCTTCGTGCTGCAGCATCGTGTACCAGTCGACGATTCCGTACTGCTCGACCGCGGCGGCCCAGATGTCGGGCGTCTTTCCGATCGCCATCAGCGTCATGAAGCCGCCGTACGACCCGCCCGTGATGCCGATTTTCTTCGGATCGATGTAGCCCGTCGCGATCAGGAACTTCGCGGCGGAGACTTCGTCCTGCAGATCGCCGCCGCCGAGGTCCTGGAAGTTCATTTTCTGGAAGGCCATGCCGTAGCCGGTTGAACCGCGAACGTTCGGCGCGATCACGGTGTAGCCCCGCGAGACCAGTGCGATGACGCTGCGATTGAAAGTGTCGAGCGTCTGGCCGGTCGGGCCGCCGTGCGGAAGCACGATTCCGGGATTCTTTGCGTTGCGCTCGAGATTGAACGGAATCCACAAGAAGGCGCTGATCGTGGTGCCGTCGAAACTCTTGTAGTGCACGATCTGCGACTGCGGCAGCGGAGTAGCGGCCAGGCTCGCGACAGTCGAGTGCGTGAGCTGCGATGCCCGATCGGCGGCCACGTCGTAGATCCAGATGTCATTCGTCTGGGTGCCGCTCTGATGCCGCAGCAGCAGACGATCGCCGCGTGGACTGAAGGCCGTTGGATTCCCGGTCACGGTCGTGACTCCCGGAGGCATCGCGAGTTTGCGCGGCGTTCCGCCGGCGACGCTGGCGATGTAAGTGTCATCGCGGCCGTCTTCGTTGACGGAGTAGGTCAGCCACTTTCCGTCGGGCGAGAAATCTCCGGCGCCCGCTTCCCACTGCAGATCGGTGACCCAGCGCAAACGCTTCGACGCGACATCGAGCAGGCCGACGTTGTCGTGTCCGCCTTTTTCGTTCGAGGTCACCATGAGCGTCTTGTCGTCGGGAGAGAGCGAGCTTGCCGAGATCAGGACTTTGCTGTCGGGCGTGAGGCTGGTCGCCTGACCGGTCGCGGCGTCGATCGCGTAGATCTCGCCGATCGTCTGGCCGGCATTCGACCGATCCGCCACAATCCATTTGCCGTCATGACTCCATGCGACCGGCGTCCACGATCGGTCGGGCGCTTTTTCATTGGTCAGATTGCGGACGGCTTTGGTCGCGATATCGATCACCGCGACGTCGGTCGCCGGCGCCTTCACGGCTTTGAGTCCGACCGCCACCATTTTCGAATCGGGCGAGAAAAGGGGATTCGATTCCGTCCTGTCGGGCGTAGCGGTGAGATTCAGCGGCGCGCCGCCGCTCGACGGGATGAGATAGATGTCGTAAGCCTCGTTGCCGCCGCGGTCCTGCTGCCACGCGATCCACTTTCCATCCGGCGACCAGGTCCCCGAGAACTGGCGGTCGTCGGAGACAGCCAGCTGCAGCGGCCACCCGCCCGACGATGCGACTTTCCACAGATTCAATCGTCCGGTGAGGTTCGTCGAGAAAAGAATCTCTTTTCCGTCGGGCGACCAGGCGGGATCGGTGACGTTGCGGCTGAAGAAGAGGTCATCGATGGGAACCGGCCGCGCGTCAGCGCTCGACGCCGACGCGATCGTGGCCGGATCGGTAATCGTGCGGTCCTGAGGAGAACGCGCGAAGACGCACAACAGCGAGGCGGCGGCGAGGAGCAGAGTGAAGATTCGCATGAACGCGAATCATATCGTCCATCTCCACGGCCGATACGGATCGCTTCGCGTCTGAAACGCATCGGGGAAATGCCGGAGCACGAAGCGGATGCCGTTCCAGTACAGCGACACGATGTCGTACCGCACTTCGCCTTTGTGCTGATACTTCGCGAGATACGCATCGGAGAGGCGGACCATCTGCATCTGCTTGGCGCGATCGACCGACTCATAGCCTTCGCCGGCGGCGAGGCTCTGTCGCGTCTTCACTTCGACGAAGACGAGCAGCCTGCCGCGCCGGACGATCAGGTCGATCTCGCCGCCGCGCATGCGGTAATTCCGTCCGACGATCGAGAATCCTCGCAGGCGGTAGAACCATGCCGCGCGCCGCTCACCGCGGGCGCCGAGCTTCGCGACCGGAATCGCGCGCTTGAAAATCATCGGCGATGAAAGTGCCGCTCGATGTCGGGATGCCGGATGTCGACGATCACCGGGCGGCCGTGCGGGCAGGCGAAGGGGTTGCTCGATTCGAGAAGATCGGCGGTGAGGCGCGCCATCTCCTCGCCGCCGAGCGCGCGATGCACTTTAATGGCCGCCTGGCAGGCGAGCGATGCGCAGACTTTCTCGCGCACGCGCGTGACGTGCGGCGAACGCTCCTCGAGCGAGGCGTCGATCAGCTTCCGCAGAAAGGACTGCACATCGTTGCGCACGAGCTCCGGCGGCACCGACGCAATCGCAAAGGCATTTCCGGAAAATCGCTCGATCTCGAAACCGACCGCGCGCAGCTCGTCGCTGTGCGACTCGAGGACCGCGCTCTCCGCCGCGCCGCTCTCGAAGAGCATTGGCGTCAGAAGCTGCTGCGACATCGGATCGTGCCGTTCGACGCGCGCGATGTAGCGGTCGTAGAGCACGCGCTCGTGGGCCGCATGCTGATCGATCAGACGGAGTCCGCCGGGCGTATCGATCAGCACGTAGCTCATTCGATACTGCCCGATGACGCGGCCGGCAAGATCGCCGAGCGCCGGAGGCTCTTCGATGACGGTCGCCGGAGACGTCTGCAGCGGCGGCTGCACGACTTTCTGGCTCTGGAAGAGCGGCGTGAATTGCGGCACCGCGGGGCGATCGTAGATCTGCGGTTGAAAAAGTCCTGAGTCCTGAGTCCTGAGTCCTGAGTCCGCGATTGCCGATTCGAGAAGTTCTTTTCCTTCCTCTGCGCCGCCCAGCGCGCGGCGGATTCCGTGCTCCACGACCACGTGCATCGATCCGGAGTCGCGGAAGCGCACCTCGGTCTTCGCGGGATGGACGTTCACGTCGACGGCGGTCGGATCGATCTCCAGAAACAACACAATCCCGGGATGCCCGTCGAAATCGAACGCCTCGGCCGCTCGGTTCGCGGCGTGCGTGAGGACACGATCGCGGACGAGCCGTCCGTTCACGAAGAAGAATTGATTGCGGCGGCTTCCGTAGCGATGGCCGCGCGTCACGTAGCCGGTCGCGTGGGCCGTGTCATACGACTCGTCGATCTCCGAAAGAAACTCCTGGGCATCGGTGCCGAGGATCTGGACGATGCGCGCGAGGGTGGTGAGGGCGGGCGGCAGGTCGAGCGCGAGGCGGCCGTTGTGCACGAGGCGGAACGCGCGCGACGGCAGCGGCAGAGCGTAGGAAGAGACTACCGTGACGATCGATCGGAACTCCGATTCGGCGCTGCGAAGAAACTTTCGGCGCGCCGGAACATTCTCGAAAAGCTCGCGCACGATCACCGTCGTCCCGCGGTCGCGCGCTGCCGGGCGCACGCCCCGCTCGCTGGTCAGCGGATCGCATTCGATCTCCACTGCACAATCCGATGCGCCGTCGAAGCTGATCAGCGAGAAGCGCGACACGCTCGCGATCGACGGCAGCGCTTCGCCGCGAAATCCGAGCGTGCGCACGCGCGTCAGATCATCGAACTGCCGGATCTTCGACGTTGCATGCCGCTCCAGCGCGAGGAGAGCGTCATCGCGCGACATGCCGGAGCCGTCGTCGCGCACTTCGATGCGTTTCTTCCCGCCGTTCTCCAGCAGGACTTCGATCGAATGCGCCCCGGCGTCGATGGCGTTCTCGATCAGTTCCTTGACGACCGACGCCGGCCGCTCGATCACTTCGCCGGCCGCGATTTGATTCACGAGCTCGGAGGGAAGAATCTGGATGCGGGGCACTTGTGAATTATAAGTTGCCGTTTACCAGTTGTCGGTTGTCAGTACGATCTTTCCGAATGCTTCGCGACTCTCCAGCGCGCGATGCGCCTCTGCGATCTCTCCAATCGGTAGAACGCGATCGACGACCGGACGGAGCCGGCCCGCTTCCACATGCTGCATGATCTCGTGGAGCTCGGCGAGGCTACCCATCGTGGAGCCGAGAATCGACAGCAGCTTGAAAAAAATGAGGCGGATGTTGACGGTCGCTTCGCCGCCGGCAGTTGCGCCGCACGTCACCAGCCGGCCGCCGCGCGCGAGCGTCCTGAGCGAGCGCTCGAACGTTTCACCGCCGACGTGTTCGAAGACGACGTCGACGCCCCGCTTGTTCGTGAGCGCGCGGACGGCCGCCACGAAATCGGTTTCGCGATAGAGAATCGTCTCATCGGCGCCGAGCTCCTTCGCGCGCTTTGCTTTTTCAGCATTGCCGACCGTCGTGTAAACCGTCGCCTGCCACAGCTTCGCGATCTGAATGCCCGCGCTTCCCACACCCGACCCGCCCGCCTGCACGAGCACCTTTTCGCCGGCGCGGAGCTGCGCGCGCGCGATCAGCATGTGCCAGGCGGTCACCATGTCGAGCGGGAGGGCGGCCGCTTCCGCGAAGGAGAGCGACGCAGGTTTCCGGATCAGATTGCGAATCGGGACCGCGATTTTTTCCGCGCATCCGCCGTTGCGGTTCTCGCCGAAAATGCCGGTGCTGACGCAGAGCGGATCATTTCCGCTGGTGCACGCCGCGCAGACTCCGCACGAGAACCCGGGAGCCACGATGACTGCGTCGCCGCGCTTCCATCCCGCACCCTCGCGTATCTCCTCAACGACACCCGCGACCTCGGCGCCTGGAATGATCGGCAGCGGAAACTTGTGGCCGGGAACGCCGCGGCGGACCCAAAGGTCGAGATGATTGAGCGCAACCGCGCGAACGCGGACGATCGCTTCATCCGGCTTCGCCACCGGATCGGGGACTTCGGCCTTCTCGAGCTGCTCGACGCCGCCGTGCTCACGGACTACGATCGCCTTCATGGCGGGCGATTCTACGCAGACGGGAGGCACAACGGTTGCTGACGCCGGTGCCATGGCGCGCCGTGTAACAGCTTTCGCCGGAATGGTCGCTCTGATCGGTCTGCTGGTCGTGCTGGTCTGGCGCGTCTATCTCCACCATCAGCAAGGCGTTCCTTCGGATGAGCCGGCTGTTGTTTCTACCCCGTTCCGCGCCGCGTAAATCGCTGAAAATCCGAGCGGAATTCTGGCATGACGGCTGCTCTAGTGGTGGAGCGGAGACTTAACACAAAATGAAAACCCGGACAACTTATCTTGGCGCCGCGACTCTCGCCGCGCTCTGCTGCATCGCGATCCCGATGTATGCCGACTCGAATGCCGTGGTCGATCTGACATCGCAGCTCCGGAACGATGTCAGGATCGATGGCCTTTCTGCGGTCGAAGTCGGAGGCATCGTCGTGCTTCGCGGACGGACGGGCGACGCTTCGCTCGCCGAGCGTGCCGGTGTTCTCGCTCAGAAACTCGGCTACGCGCGCGTGGCGAATCTGATTCGCGTGGTTGCGCCTCCTGATGATGCTGCCATCCAGCGCATGGCTGAACGGAAGCTTGCGACGGATCGCGCGCTCGACGGCTGCAGGTTCCACGTCGATTCGAACGGCGGTGTGGTCACGGTCGCCGGAAAGGTGAATCAGGAGCTGCAGAAGGACGTTGCGGTCGACGTTCTGCGACAGATCGAAGGCGTGCGCAGCGTGCACTCCGATCTGTTAATGAATCGTTCGAATTGAGAAGCGGATTTTGCTTCCTCTCAGCCCTGAGTCGGCTTTGATGGTCCGCGCGTAGAGCACGCTGAGAAACACGTCGAAGTCTCGAATCGTGACGCTGGCTTCGGTGCCGAGGCCCGCGTCGATTGCGTTGCCGTGGACGTTTCCGACGGACACATGTCCTGCCCCGAGATACCCGATTCCGTACAGCGTGTTCCAGTGCATGAGGAACGTCCGATAGTCGCGGTTGCGGAACACCGGGACGAAATACTCGTTCGTCACGTGAATCTCGTTCGTTCCGGCTGACGCGTTCCGCGATGTGATTGCGCGGAGCGCATCG
>JALYZI010000294.1 GCA_030948915.1 Acidobacteriota bacterium | reverse complement strand
GTCGTGATCGCGCTGAAACCGGCGCTCGCGGAAAACATCGTGGTGTCGGGCATCCGTGCGGACACCCAGACACCGGTGACCAAGAGCGGCTTGTCCCACGCCGACATCGACCGGAGCTATTACGGCCAGGACATCCCGATGCTCCTGCGCGACACGCCGTCGATCAACGCGTATGCCGAGGGTGGGGTGGGTGGGGCGGGGTACTCGTACATCACGATGCGGGGATTGAGCGCGACGCGCATCAACTTCACGCTCGACGGAGTTCCGCTCGCCGATTCGGAAGACATGGCGGCCTACTTCGTCGATCTTCCCGATCTCGCACGTTCGCTCGACAGCATTCAGGTGCAGCGCGGCGCGGGCACGTCGACGGTCGGCGCGGGAGCGTTCGGCGGATCGGTCAACCTCGAGAGCGTTTCGCTCGCATCGACGCCGTCGACTGACGTCTGGCTCGGCGGCGGTTCGTTCGCGACGAAGCTGGCCTCGATCGGATATCAATCCGGCACATTACCGGGCGGGTTCGCGCTTTACGGGCGGCTGTCGCTGCAGCAGACGGACGGATTTCGCGAGCATTCGGGAACGCGTCAACACAATCTGTTTTTGAGCGCGGCGAGGCAGACCGACGATTCGCAGATCAAGATCACCGGCCTGGCGGCGCACGAATATCAGCAGAATTCCTATTTCGCCGCCGACGCCGAAACGCTGCGCCACGATCTCCGGTCCAATCCCATGTCGCCCGACGATCGCGACAGCTTCGGCTACAACCTCGCGCAGGTGCAGTACATGCGATCGAACATGACCGCCTCGGCATTCTTCCAGCGCGGGTACGGCTGGTATCGCCTTGATGGTCTGCAGTACGGCCTCGACGGACTGCTGATGGGCACGATGATGACCTGGAGCACGCCGCACGCGAACTACGGCGTCCACATCAACGAGTTTCGACGCGAGCACACGCGCTTCGACTATCGCAATCACGGCACCAAAGGGGAGGCCAACGCGTTCGCGAGATTCACATGGGACACTTCGCGATGGCATTTCTATTCGGACAACCAGGTCCGCACGACGGATTTTCACTATCACGGCGACGTCGCGATCGATCCCATCCGCTGGACGTTTTTCAATCCGAAGATCGGCGCGCGCTACGGCAACTTTTACGTGTCGGCCGGAGTCTCGAGACGCGAACCGACGCGGACCGATCTCTTTCAGGGCGAGGACAACGCGACGTTCGCGCACGATCTGCACGCGGTGCAACCGGAGCGGCTGATCGATCTCGAAGCGGGGTGGGATGTGCACACGGCGCGCGGCTCTATGTCATCTAATATTTATGTAATGACTTTTCATAACGAAATTGCTGCGACCGGCGAATTGTCGGACATCGGTCTGCCTCTGCGCCGCAATGTCGATCGCAGTTATCGCCGCGGCATCGAGATCAATGGCTCGTGGCAGATCACGCCGAGCGTGAAATGGCGCGGCAACGCGAACGTGAGCCGCAATCGCATCCATCAATGGACGACTTACTTCAATGTGAATCCGATTCTGACGCCGGCCGCAATTCTTAATCAGGCGGTCGAGTACACGCCGTCGCCGCGATGGTCCGCCAGCGCAGTAGCGCGATACGCCGGCAAGTCGTATCTCGACAACACGAACAACAACGCATTGACAACGCCTGCGTTTCTGGTGGTCGATGGCACCGCGTCATTCACCGTTGCGCGATCGGCGCGATTGATACTGCAGGTCAATAATCTGCTCGACCGCCGTCATGTTTTTCCGAGCGGCTACGCGATCGACGGCGTCGCGTATTTTTATCCGCAGGCAACGCGCAACGCCGTTGTGACTCTTCGCGTGAACCTGTGAGTCTTTTCGAGCTGTCTGCTGCCATCATCACTGTGATCAGCATCTGGCTGACGGCGCGCGAAAACATCTGGTGCTGGCCGACCGGCGTGGTCAGCGTCGTCATGTACTTTTTCATTTTCTGGCAGGCGAAGCTTTATGCGAATGCCTGGCTGCAGGCGTTTTACCTGATCCTCATTGCATACGGATGGTACGAGTGGCTGCACGGCGGCAAGGAGCACGATGCGCTGCACGTTTCGCGGACGCCGATGTGGGGCTGGATTCTGACCGTCACCATCGGCCTCGCGGCGTCTGCAGCGGTCGGTTGGGGGATGCAACGCTACACCGACAACTCGATGCCCTATTCCGATGCCGCCACGACGGCCTTCTCGGTCGCTGCAGAGGCCATGACGACCAGGAAGTGGATCGAGAACTGGATCGTATGGATCGCGGTCGACGGCCTCACGACCTGGATATTGCTCGTCCAGAAGCTCTACCCCAGCGCGTTGCTGTACGCTTCCTTCGTAGCTCTGGCAGTCTTCGGCTGGATCGAATGGAAAAAATCGCTCGTCCGTTCCGCGTCTGCCTGACGGGGGCGGAGTCGACAGGCAAGACCGAGCTCGCGAAAGAGCTGGCCGGCCACTTCTCCGCCACTCTGGTTCCGGAGTATTCGCGCGAGTATGCGCTCAGCAAGCACAACGTATTGAGCTACAGCGATGTCGGTCCGATTGCGCATGGTCAGATGGAGCGCGAAGATCGTGCTCTGGCGGGTGGGCGCGACCTTGTCATCCTCGATACCGATCTCCTCAGCACGCTCGTCTACAGCCGCCATCATTTCGGCGCCGTTCCGCAGTGGGTGCAAACGCAGGCGCAGGAGCGGCTCGCCGATTTTTATCTTCTGCTCGACATCGACGTCCCGTGGGTCTGGGATCCGGTCCGCGATTCCGGTCCGACGCGCGAAGAGCTCCATGCGGACTTCCGCAGCGCGTTGGAGGAACTCGGGGCGCGCTATGAGCTCATCTCCGGAAAATGGGATGAGCGCCGCAGACGCTCGATCGAGTTGATCGAGGCTAAACTCGTTCCATGAACTGGATCGTGAAGAATTTCCTGCGCGGCGTCATCATCGTCGTCCCGATCGCACTCACCATCTACCTGATCTACGAAGGATTCACGCGGATCGACCGGCTCCTCAACCTGCCGATTCCGGGAGTCGGGTTCGCGCTCACGATGCTGGTGATGATTCTCGTCGGTGCGCTGGCCTCGAACTTCTTCGTGCGAAAGTTTCTGGAGCTCACCAGCGCCGTGTTCACGCGCGCGCCGCTGGTGCGGCTGATCTACGCCGCGATCCGCGATCTGCTGGAGGCTTTCGTCGGCGATCAGAAGCGATTCAATCAGCCGGTCGCCGTTTCGCTGCTCGACGGTGTGCGGACGATCGGCTTCATGACACAGGAGAACCTCGAGTTCCTCTCGATGCCAGGCTACGTCGCGGTCTATCTGCCGTTCTCGTACAGCGTGGCAGGCTGCCTGATTCTCGTGCCGAGCGCCAGGGTGGAACGACTCACGGTCGACAGCGCCTCGCTGATGGCTCTCGTAATTTCCGGTGGTGTTTCGCGCGTCGCTGCTTGATATGATCGCAGCGCTGTAATGGCGCAGATTTTTCACCGCAGCACGAACACTCTGTCGCGCGTCACGATCTTCGGCGCAGTGTTCATGATCGGTTTTGTGCTGTGGGTCATCGGCGGGATCGTGCGCTCGCCATACGCTACCGATCAGGGCATCGCGCGCGCGCAGCCGGTCCCCTTCAGCCATCAACACCACGTCGCAGGACTCGGCATCGATTGCCGCTATTGCCACACGTCAGTCGAGACGTCCAACTTTGCCGGCATTCCGCCGACAGCAACCTGCATGAATTGCCACCGCCAGATCTGGACGAGCGCCGACATGCTCGAGCCGGTGCGCGCCAGTTTCGCGAGCGGCAAACCGCTGGTGTGGTCGCGCGTGCACCGCCTTCCCGACTTCGTGCACTTCAATCACAGCATCCACGTCGCGAAGGGCGTCGGATGCGCGACCTGCCACGGCCGCATCGACAAAATGGCGCTGACGTATCAGGCTTCGCCGCTGACAATGCAGTGGTGTCTCGATTGCCATCGGAATCCGGAGCGATTTGTCCGGCCGCGCGATCAGGTCTTCAACATGGCCTACGTCGCGCTCAATCAATCCGACATCGGACCGAAACTGGTCCGCGACTACCACATTCAATCGTTAACGGCCTGCTCGACGTGCCACTACTGAGATGAGCGAGATCGACTTCACCGCGTTCCGCAAACGCATCGGCGACCAGCGAGGCCGCGAGTATTGGCGGAGTCTGGAGGAATTGTCGCGGACCGACGAGTTCGACGCGTTCTTCGAGCAGGAGTTTCCGCAGCAGGCGGTCGCGCTCGAGAAAGGCGTCGATCGCCGCGACTTCGTCAAGCTGATGGGCGCGTCGGTCGCGCTCGCCGGTCTGACGGCGTGCAATCGGCCGGCGGAGAAGATCGTCCCGTATGTCAACCAGCCCGAGAATCTGATTCCGGGCAAGCCGCTGTTTTTCGCGAGCGCGATGCCGCTCGGCGGAGTCGGCACCGGCGTGCTGGTCGAGAGCCACATGGGCCGCCCGACGAAGATCGAAGGCAATCCCGATCATCCGTCGAGTCTCGGCGCCACTGACGCCTTCATGCAGGCGTCGATCCTCGGCCTCTACGATCCCGATCGCTCCCAGGTCGTCCGCCACCTCGGCGAGATCTCGACGTGGAGCGAATTCATCGGCGCGCTGCAGGGGCCGATCAAGAATCCGGGCGCGTTGCGTTTGTTGACGCAAACGGTCACGTCGCCGACGCTCGGCGCTCAGATCCAGCAGCTCCTCGCGCAATATCCCGGAATCCAGTGGCATCAGTGGGAGCCGGTGAACCGCGACAACGTACGTGCGGGTTTGCGGATGGCGTTCGGCAGCGACGTGAACGCCGTCTATCACTTCGACAAGGCGAATGTGATCGTCTCGCTCGACTGCGATTTCACCGGCAGCGGGCCGGGACATCTGCGCTACGCGCGCGATTTCGCGTCGCGACGCCGCGTGCGCAACGGCGCCACGTCGATGAACCGCCTCTACGCGATCGAGTCGTGCCCGAGCGGCACCGGCGCAGTCGCCGATCATCGCTTCCCCGTCCGTCCTTCCGAAATCGAGACGTGGGCGCGCGCACTGCTGAGCGGAGCGCCACCGGCTGCCGCAATCAGCAAGGACCTCCAGGCCAACCGCGGTGCGAGCATCGTCATCGCCGGCGAAGACCAGCCGCCGGTCGTCCACGCGATCGCCATGGCGATCAATCAGAGCCTCGGCAACATCGGATCGACGATCACGATCACCGATCCGCTCGAAGTCGCGCCGGCGAATCAACTCGAGTCGCTGCGCCAACTCGTTACCGACATGAACGCCGGCGCCGTGAAGGCCATCGTCATCGTTGGCGGAAATCCGGTGTTCGACGCGCCGGCCGATTTCAACTTCGCGAGCGCGTTCAAGAAAGTCGCGTTTCGCGCGCATTCGAGTCTGTACTACGACGAGACATCGATGCTGTCGCACTGGCACATCCCGGAGACGCACTATCTCGAATCGTGGAGTGACGTGCGTGCGCACGACGGAAGCATCTCGATCGTGCAACCGCTCATCGCGCCGCTCTACAACGGCCGCTCGCCGCACGAAGTGCTCGGGGCGCTGATCGGAGGCCTCGACGCGACGCCATACGATCAGGTGCGCGGCTACTGGGGACCGAAAGTCGGGGCGAATTTCGAGACGGCGTGGCGGCAATGGCTGAACGACGGCGTGATCAAAGGCTCGGCGCTGCCGCCGCGGAGCTCGAGCCCATCAACAGCAATCCCGGCGACCGTGAACCGGCCACCGGCCACCGGTATCGACTTGAGTCTGAGACCGGATCCAACGATCTACGACGGCCGCTTCGCGAACAACAGCTGGCTGCAGGAGCTGCCGAAACCGCAGACGAAGATCGTGTGGGACAACGTCCTGCTCGTCAGTCCGAAGACAGCGCGCGACATCGGCTACGGCGACAAAGAGCGCGAGGCCATGGTCAACGAACGCCAGACGGTCCTCGTCGATCTCCAGTATCGCGGGCGCAGTGTGCGCGTTCCGCTGTGGGTGATTCCGGGTCACGCGGACGGCGCCGCGACTCTGCACTTCGGAAACGGGCGGAAGCGCGGTGCGGTGCACGAACCGGAGATGCTCGTCGGTGGCCAGATCGATTCGCCGGACGACGATACGGTCGGCGTGAACGTCTATCCGATTCGCCTGTCCGACGCTTTGAATGGCGGCGCAGGCGCGCAGATTTCCCTGGTGCGCGGGCGCACGTACCTGATTGCCTGCACCCAGGAGCACCAGAGCATCAATCTCCGCGATATTGGCGCCGATCGCAAGATCATTCATGCCGGCACGTTCGAGGAGTATCAGAAAAATCCCCATGCGATCGTCGAAGGTGAAGAGCCGAATTCCGAGACGATGTATCCGCCGTATGCTTACAAGTCGCACGCGTGGGCGATGGTCATCGATCCGTCAGTCTGCACCGGATGCAACGGCTGCGTGATCGCGTGTCAGTCCGAGAACAACATCGCCGTCGTCGGCAAGGACCAGGTCCACCGCGAGCGCGAGATGCATTGGCTGCGCATCGATCGCTACTATCGCGGGCCGGTCGAGAATCCGGAAGTCTTCCATCAGCCGGTGCCGTGCATGCAGTGCGAGAACGCGCCGTGCGAGCCGGTCTGCCCGGTCGAAGCCACTTCGCACAGCAGCGAAGGGCTCAACGACATGACGTACAACCGTTGCGTCGGCACGCGTTACTGTTCGAACAACTGTCCGTACAAAGTGCGCCGCTTCAACTTCCTTTTCTATTCCGATTACGACACGCCGGCGCTCAAGCCGATGCGCAATCCCGACGTCACGATCCGCACGCGCGGCGTGATGGAAAAGTGCACGTACTGTGTGCAGCGGATCAACGCTGCAAAGATCGAAGGCGAGAAACAAGATCGCCGCGTGCGCGATGGGGAAGTCGTGACCGCCTGCCAGCAAGCCTGCCCGACCGAAGCGATTGTCTTCGGCGATATGAACGATCCGAATAGTCATGTCGCGAAACTCAAGAAGGAGCCCGCGCACTACGCGTTGCTGGCGGAATTGAATACGCGGCCGCGCACGACTTATCTGGGAGTAGTCAGGAATCCGAATCCGGAGATCAAAGGATGATCAAAGAATTTGGAATTGGGAATTGGGAATTGGGAATTGAGAATGACTGTGCGCTTGACCAATTCTTAATTCCCAATTCCCAATTCCCAATTCCAAATTCATCTGTCTAAATCATGGCAACAGAACAAAGCCCGATCCACGAAGTCCGTCCCACCACGCAGGAACTCAAAATCCCCGCGCGCTTCATCCCTCAGCCTGTCCTCGAGCCGGGCCACACGTATTCATCGATCACGGATCACATCAGCTCGATCGTCCTGCGGCGACGGATGCCGCTCCTGTGGACGATCGGGATGGGATTCTCGACGCTGCTCGTGCTGGTGCTGCTCGCGACCATCGGCAAGCTGTTGCTCGTTGGCGTCGGCATCTGGGGAATCAATCATCCGGTCGGATGGGGCTTCGACATCCTCAACTTCGTCTGGTGGATCGGCATCGGACACGCCGGCACGCTGATCTCCGCGATCCTTCTGCTGCTCCGTCAGGAGTGGCGCACGTCGATCAATCGATTCGCCGAAGCGATGACGCTGTTCGCCGTCGCATCCGCGGGACTCTATCCGGCATTGCACACCGGCCGGCCGTGGTACGACTTCTGGCTCTTCCCGTACCCGAACACGATGACGCTGTGGCCGAACTTCCGCAGCCCGCTGATCTGGGACGTCTTCGCGGTCAGCACCTACGCCACTGTTTCATTCCTGTTCTGGTACACCGGATTGATTCCGGATCTCGCGACGCTGCGCGATCGGTCGAACAACTTTTTCGGGCGGAAGATCTACGGAATGCTTGCGCTCGGATGGCGCGGATCGGCGAAGCACTGGTATCGGTACGAGAGCGCGTATCTGCTGCTGGCGGGGCTGTCGGCGCCGCTGGTTCTCTCGGTGCACACGGTGGTCAGCTTCGACTTCGCGGTCGCGCAGTTGCCGGGATGGCATTCGACGTTCTTCCCGCCGTACTTCGTCGCGGGCGCGGTGTACGCCGGCTTCGCGATGGTGCTGACTCTGGCCATCCCGTTCAGAAAAATATTCAGGCTCGAAGACTTCATCACGATGAAGCACCTCGAGAACATGGGCAAAGTGATGCTCGCTACCGGCCTGATTGTTTTCTACTCCTACTGCATGGAAGCGTTCTTCGCGTACTACAGCGGCAACACCTTCGAGAAATACATGTACCTGAACCGCTCGACCGGTCCGTACTGGAAGATGTACGCCATGCTGATCGTGTGCAACGGACTGGCGCCTCAACTGTTGTGGTTCAAGCGGTTCCGTACCAGCGCGTTCGGCCTGTTCTTCGTCGCGCAGTTCGTGAACGTCGGCATGTGGCTCGAGCGCTTCGTCATCATTCCGACTTCGCTGCACCGCGATTTCCTGCCGTCGTCGTGGGGCATGTATCACGGGACGCACTGGGACTGGGCGATGTTCATCGGCTCGATCGGACTGTTTTTCTTCCTGCTGTTCCTGTTCGTCCGATTCCTGCCGATGATCTCGATTTTTGAAATGCGGACACTCGTTCCGGAAGCACATCCGCTGGCGGATGAGCCGACCATGGACGCGGAGAGCCTCTGATGGCGATCGGCAGAGTCATCGAAGGGACGTACGGCGTGATCGCCGAATTTGGCGGCGCTGAGGAACTGCTGCGCGCGGCGGAAGCCGCGAAAGAAGCCGGCTTCACCGAGATGGATGCTTTTTCGCCGTTTCCGATCCATGGCCTGCACGAAGCGGTCGGGATGCATCACACCAAGCTTCCCCTTCTCGTCCTCGGCGGCGGCATTATCGGAGGGTTGGGCGGATTCTTCATGTGCTGGTACGCGAACGTGATCGCCTATCCGGTCAACATCGGGGGGAAACCGTACAACAGCTGGCCGGCGTGGATTCCGGTCACATTCGAATGCACGATTCTGCTGGCGGCCTTCGCGGCGGTCTTCGGAATGCTCGCGCTCAACGGCCTGCCGATGCCGTATCACCCGGTCTTCAACGTTCCGCGATTCGACCAGGCATCCCGCGACAAATTCTTCCTCGTCATCCACGCACGCGACCCGAAGTTCGATCTCGACAAGACGTGGGATTTTCTCGAGACGCTCGAGCCACGGGAGGTTACCGATGTTCCGTGGTGAGGGCGCGGGGCGCGTGGCGCGAGGCGCATGTCTGATGCTCCTTCTGATTTCTGCGGCCTGCAGGCAACGCATGGCTGTGCAACCGAAATACGATCCGCTCGAGCCTAGCGATTTCTTTTCGGATGGCATGTCGGCGCGGCCTCGCATTCCGGGGACTGTCGCGCGCGGTGAAGTGGCGATGGTCGGTTATCTGGCCACCGGAAAAATCAACGGACAGGACGGCGACGGATTTCCGTTCCCGATCACGATGCAGGTGATGAATCGCGGCCAGGAGCGATTCAATATCTACTGTTCCGTGTGCCACGGCAAAGTCGGCGACGGCAACGGAATGATTCCTTCGCGCGGCTACCGGCGTCCTCCGTCGTATCACTCTGACATTCTGCGCGCCGCGAAGAACGGACATTTCTTCGACGTGATCACGAATGGCTTCGGCGCGATGCCTTCCTATGCCGGCCAGGTTCCGGTGAGCGATCGATGGGCGATCATCGCCTACGTCCGCGCGCTGCAACTGAGTCAGCACGCCACCATCAATGATGTGCCGCCCGATATGCGAGGGAGCCTGCGCTGATGGCCCAACGCGCACCTTCGACCGGTGTCGTTCGCTATCAGCGCCCTGCGCTGATCGTCGGAGTACTCGGCCTCGCCGCGAGCGCGATCGGATGGTTCATCGATCCACAGGAATTCTTCCGCGGCTATCTGCCGAGCTACGTCTTCTGGTTTTCGATCGTGGCCGGCGCGCTCGCCGTTCTGATGCTGCAGTACACCACCGGCGGGGAATGGGGCCTGATGATCCGCCGCCCCCTCGGCGCCGCCGCGCGCACCATGATGTGGATGCTGCTCTTCTTCATCCCGATCGTGATCGGCATGAAGTATCTCTACCCATGGATGGATCTCGACTGGGCGCGCCGCGATGAAGTCGTCAGTCAGAAACTGGCTTACCTCAATTGGAAGCGATTCGGCGTCTTCACGCTCGTCTATTTCGGCGCGTGGATCCTGTGGGCCTGGCGCATCCGCGCGCTGTCGGTGCAGTTCTACAAAGATCGATCGCCGTACACTGATCTTTCGCGCCGCCGGTGGGCGGCCGCCGGTTTGCCGATGATCGTGTTGACGCTGACGTTTGCGTCGATCGACTGGATGATGTCGCTCGAGCCGAAGTGGAACTCGACGATGTACGGAATCACGTTCGTGGTCGGCTGTGGTCTGTCGGCATTTGCGGTCGTGACGTTTTTTCTCGCTCGCCTCGCGACGACCGACGCCATGAAAGGCATTCTGAAGCCGACGCATCTTCGCGATCTCGGCAACCTGATGCTGGCGTTCGTGATGTTCTACGCCTACACGACCTTCTCGGAATTCCTTCTCATCTGGTACGCCAACCTGCGCGAAGAGATCCCGCACTACGTCATTCGCGAGCGGGGCGCGTGGGGTGCGATCGCGATCACGATCATCCTCTTCCACTTCTTCCTGCCGTTTTTCATGCTGCTGATGCGGCCGATCAAAGACCGTCCCGAAACGATCAGCGTCGTTACGGTGATCATCATCGCGATGCGTTACGTCGCGATCTACTGGTTGATCGCGCCGTCCTGGTACGACCACTTCCACTATTCGATCTGGAGTCTGACGTCGCTCATCGGCATCGGCGGCGTGTGGATCTGGGCGTTCATCGAACAACTGAAGGGGCAGACCATCATTCCGATTCACGAGACCTGGGTCGAAGAAGCGATTCGCGAGGGAGCGCTGCGCGTCAATGCCTGAGAACGTCAATCCAGAGACGCATCACGAGCGCAGCGACGTCAACGTCCGCGCGCTCCTGATGGCCATGGCGATCTTCGTGGTCTTCGCCGCGATCAGCCATTTCGTCCTGTACGGAATGTTCAAATACTTCGCGCAGATGGCGCGCAACAGAACGTCAGCGCCGCTGACCGATGTCCTGCGCCCGCCCGACGCCGCGATCCCGCAGGTGCCGCGCCTCCAGCCATTTCCGAATCGCGATCCGAGCGGCGAGATGATGCCGCCCAACGCGACCACGCCGACCGTCGACATGGAAGATATGCGGGCGACCGAGGAGCAGGCGCTGCACACGCCGGGATGGGTGGATAAGCAAAAGGGCATCGTGCGCGTGCCGATCGAAGTCGCGAAGCAATTGGCGGTTCAGCGGCTCAGTGCCGGAGGTGTGCAGCGATGAGGTTCGCGCTATCCACCTTGCTGATTGCCTCCGCCGCATTTGCGGACAATTCTGCGACCCCGCCGAAATTGCCGGGCGAAGTATCGATTCGACAGAACCTCAACGCGCAGCTTCCGCTCGATCTGATGTTCCGCGACGAAAGCGGCGCGATCGTCCGGCTGCGCGACTACTTCCACGGCAAGCCGGTGCTGATCAACTTCATGTACTACCGCTGTCCGATGCTGTGCAGCATGGTGATGGAGGGAATCAGCAGCTCGCTCACTGAGCTGAAGTTCAACGTCGGCGAAGAGTTCGACGTCATCACCGTGAGCATCGATCCGCGCGACATGCCGCGCGAAGCGGCGGCCAAGAAAGACAAATACGTCAAGCGCTACGGCCGTCTCGGCGCCGCGAAAGGCTGGCATTTTCTGACCGGCCATGACTCGTCGATTCACGCCCTCACGAATGCGGTCGGATTCCACTACGCCTACGATCCCGAGCACGATCAATTCGCGCACGGCACCGTGCTGATCGTCGCGACCCCGCAGGGAAGAATCTCGCGCTATCTCTACGGCTTCGAATACAAACCGCGCGACGTCAGGCTGGCACTCGTGGAAGCCTCGGCCAGCAAGATCGGAACGGCCAGCGATCAGCTGCTGCTGCTCTGCTATCACTACGATCCGGCCACCGGCAAATACAGCCGCAGCGCAATGAACTTAGTGCGTGCGGGTGGGATCGCGACGGTGCTGAGTCTGGCGAGCTTCATCATCATCATGATCCGCAAGGAGCGGCGCGCATCATGATGCTCAACGATTTCCCGCTCTTCCCCGAACAGGCGTCGACGATGGCGCCGCATACCGATGCGCTCTACATCACGCTCACGATCGTCACCGGCGCGGTAACCGTACTGATTTTCACCACGATTTTCGTTCTATCGATCATCTATCGGCGGCGACCCGAGAATGAGCTGGCCGAGGAGCAGGAGCCGCCGAAGGCGCTGGAGGCGGCCTGGATCATTCTCCCGTTCATTTTCTTCATGGCGACTTTCGTGTGGGGCTCGTGGCTCTATTTCGAGCTCGCTCGCGTTCCCGACAACGCCCTCGACATTTACGCGACTGGCAAGCAATGGATGTGGAAGTTCCAGCATCCGAGCGGACAACGCGAGATCAATGAGCTGCACGTTCCCGTCAACCGGCCGATCCGCGTCACGATGGCGTCGGAAGATGTCATCCACAGCCTGTTCTTCCCGTTTTTCCGGGTCAAGGCCGACGTCCTTCCGAACCGCTATCGCACGCTTTGGTTCGAGGCGACCAAGGTCGGACGCTTCCATATTTTCTGCGCCGAGTATTGCGGCACGATGCACTCCGGCATGATCGGCTGGGTGGACGTCATGGAGCCGACCGATTATCAGAAGTGGCTCGCCGGCGGAACGGAAGGGTCTCTCGCTTCGCAAGGCGAGAAACTGTTTCAGAAATACGCCTGCAACACCTGCCACACCAACGATGCCTCTGCCCGTGGCCCGGTGCTGGTGGGTTTGTATGGATCGCCGGTGACGCTATCGAATGACCAGGTCGTCAAAGCCGATGACAACTACATCCGCGAATCGATCCTCAATCCGCAGGGGCAGCTCGTGAAAGGCTTCGGCCCGATCATGCCGACGTTCCAGGGACAAGTGAATGAGGAGGACCTTCTGAAGCTCCTCGCGTACATCAAATCGCTCGCGCCGCCGGCGAAGGTGAAAGCATGACCTCAGTGACGTATCACGACGTCCAGTTTCTCGAACCGGCGAAGACGCGCAATTACCTCAACGTCGACTACGGGGCGTTGTCGTGGCTGCTGACCAGGGACCACAAGCGGATCGGGATCCTCTACATGTTCTCGATCTCGCTCATGTTCATCCTGGGCGGCTTCTTCGCGATGATGATGCGGCTCGAGCTGCTGACGCCGGAAGGCGATCTGCTGACCAGCGACACCTACAACAAATTCTTCACGCTGCACGGCATCATCATGATTTTCTTTTTCCTCATCCCGTCGATCCCGGCGGTGCTGGGGAACTTCATTCTGCCCATTCAGCTCGGTGCGAAGGACCTCGCGTTTCCGAAGCTCAACCTCCTGAGCTGGTATCTCTACATGATCGGCGCGTTCGTCGGACTGCTCGTGATCATCATGGGCGGCGTCGATACCGGCTGGACGTTTTACACGCCGTTCTCGACGCAATATTCGAACATGCACGTGCTCGGCACGACGTTCGGCGCGTTCATCGTCGGCTTCTCGTCGATTCTCACCGGACTCAATTTCCTGGTGACGATCCATCGCATGCGTGCGCCGGGGCTCACATGGTTCCGCCTCCCGCTGTTCGTGTGGGCGATGTACGCGACCAGCCTGGTGCAGCTCTTGGCGACGCCGGTGCTGGCGATCACGCTGGTGATGCTGATGATCGAGCGCTTCCTGCACGTCGGCATCTTCGATCCGGCGCTGGGCGGAGATCCGCTGCTGTATCAGCACATGTTCTGGTTCTATTCGCACCCGGCGGTCTACATCATGATTCTGCCGGCGATGGGCGTGGCCAGCGAAGTCGTGGCGGCGTTCACGCGCAAGAAGATCTTCGGCTACAAGTTCGTCGCGTACTCCTCGCTGGCGATCGCCTTCCTCGGATTCCTGGTGTGGGCGCATCACATGTTCGTCGCCGGAATCTCGGTGTACTCCGCGATGATCTTCTCGTTCCTCAGCTACTTCGTCGCGGTCCCGTCGGCGATCAAAGTCTTCAACTGGACGGCCACGCTCTACAAAGGATCGGTCTCGTGGCAGACGCCGATGCTCTACATCCTCGGATTCATCGGACTCTTCACGATGGGCGGCGTCACCGGATTGTTCCTCGCGGCGCTCGGGCTCGATGTGCACGTGACGGACACCTACTTCGTCGTCGCGCACTTCCACTACATCATGGTTGGCGGCGCGGTCATGGCTTACTTCGCCGGAATTCACTACTGGTGGCCGAAGATCACTGGCCGCATGTATCCCGAATGGTGGGGACGCCTCGGCGCGCTGCTGGTGTTCGCGGGATTCAATCTCACGTTCTTCCCGCAGTTCATTCTCGGATACGTCGGGATGCCGCGCCGCTATCACGCCTACGCGCCGGAGTTTCAGGTGCTCAACGTGATGTCGACCGCCGGCGCGTCTGTCCTTGCGCTCGGCTACGCTTTGCCGCTGGTGTATTTGCTCTGGTCGCTGCGGTTCGGAAAGAAAGCGGGCCCCAATCCGTGGGGCGCGGTCGGACTCGAATGGACGACGAACTCGCCGCCGCCCAAAGACAACTTCCACGAAACTCCGGTCGTGACATGGGATGCCTACGACTACCCGGCGATGCTGAAGGCGATGGGAGAAACGCAGAATGTCTGACGTCGTTCTCCACGAGGACGAGGATCACGTCCACCATCCGTTCCTCCAGCATCACTTCGAGGATCTCGGGCAGCAGCACGAGGCATCCACGCTCGGCATGTGGATGTTTCTGTCGACGGAGATTCTCTTCTTTGGCGGCGTGCTGTGCGCGTACTGGATCTATCGCACGATGTATCCCGAAGCCTGGGCCATCGCGGGCGAGCAGCAGAACACGCTCTTCGGCGGAATCAACACCATCGTTCTGATCATCAGTTCCTTGACGATGGCGCTGGCGGTTCGCAACGCGCAGCTCGGCAGCCGCCGCGGCACGGTCGCAATGCTCATCGCGACGCTCTTCTTCGGCAGCGTGTTTCTCGGCGTCAAGATGTACGAGTACCACGCGCACTGGACGGAAGGGCTCTTCCCGGGCGCGCGCTTCACGTGGCACGAGTTCCCCGAGTTCGCGCCGAAGGTGCAGCTCTTCATGGTTTTCTACTGGGGCCTCACCGGACTGCACGCGTTGCACATGGTCATCGGCGTCGGGCTGCTGCTATGGATGATCTGGCGTGCGTGGCGCGGTCACTTTGGTCCCGAGTATTACAGTCCCGTCGAAGTGATGGGCTTGTACTGGCACTTCGTGGACATCGTGTGGATTTTCCTTTTCCCGTTCCTGTATCTGATCCCACATTTTGGTGTGCACCATGGCTGACGATCATTCGGTACCGCATCACATCACTCCGCTCAGCACGTACTTTTTCGTGTTCGCTGCTCTGGCGGCCGGAACTTTGCTGACGTGGTTCGCGTCGACGATCGACCTCGGCTGGGCCAACACGCCGATCGCGCTGCTCATCGCGACGACGAAAGCTGTCCTGGTCATTCTGTTCTTCATGCATGTGATTCACTCCTCGCGGCTGACGTGGGTCGTCGTCATCGGCTCCTTCGTGTGGCTCGGCGTGCTCTTCGTGTTGACCTTCGCCGATTACCTGACGCGAGTCTGGGCGATCTACTGAGGCGCCGCGGTTCGCCGCTCAGCGACCTAACGGCTCCCGGTGCGCTTTCTCACGTCGTCGAACCAGTTGAGGATCACGTTGAGCTGCCGGGTTTCGGAAGGAGCCAGACCTTTAACGATCAGAAAACGGTCATCGGATGTGACGTCGTAAGGGCCGAAGTCGGGACGCGAGAAAAGCCCCTCGGGACGTCCGGCGGAGAATGGGCCGCTCTCGATTACTGAGACCCGATAAATCGCATGGTCGTGCCGGTTCCAATAGAAGAGAGCGCGACCATTACGCGACCAGCGCGGTAACGATCCTCCGTCGATCGAAATCTGCCATCGTCCGCCACCGGCTGCGGCCGAACGGACGTATACCTGGTATTTTCCTGATTCGTCCGACACATAAGCGATCCACCGTCCGTCGGGTGAGAAAATTGGTTCGTCTTCGTCGAAGGGTGTTTGCACGAGCGGCGTTCGCTTGCGTTCGGCGAGCGAGAGAAGCCAGATGTCGCCTCGTGTCGATGGCGCACGTTCCACGTACGCCAGAAGCTTTCCGTCGGGCGAGACGGATGACGGAGTGAGCCGATTCGGCGACCGGAAGAGCTCCTCCGAAGCGCCACTTCCGTCAGCGGCGCGCCACACGATGTTCGTCATTCCAGGTCGTGGTGCATCGGTACCGTAGATGACATACCTTCCATCCGGCGTCCAAACCGGGGAATTCGCATTCCCGGGTTCGAAGCTGAGGCGCGTTAGTGAGCCGCGCAAGAGATCAAGAAGGGCGATTTCATCGTTTGCCGCGCCGCGAATGAACGCGATCGCTCGACCGTCGGGCGAAAGACGCGGAGACATGAGGTAATACTGTTGGTGGCTGATTAGGGTTTCGTGGCCGGTCGGATCGAGATAGAGGATAGTCGCCGCCGTATCCATCTGGCCCGGCAAGTAGACGAGACTACCGCTAACAGAAAATGCAAAGCCTGCCTCGCCCGCGGCGGAGTTGTAAAAGACGTTGCCCAGAATGCGGATCGGCCCGCCGCGCGTCTGCAGTTTTTTGACGTCGAAAGGAATCGCGTAGAGGCTTCCTGCTCGCATGAAGACGAGATGTCCGGTAGGAATGTACGAAGCCGATGTGCCGCCGCTAAAAACGACCCGTGCTTTTCCGTCAGCAAGCGAGACGATGGCAATCTGCGCCTCATCGAGGGTTTCGATACCACCAGTCTTGATCGTGACGAGCAGATGTTTGCCGTCCGGAAGAAGCTGTGGCCATCGATGACTCAACTCGTTGCGAGCGGCGTCGGGTTTGGACACCGCAACCACAGTGCCGCCACTAGCCGACAACTTGTAGATGCCGCCCGCCGGCCGTGGCGCGAAGTAGATCGTCTGATCTTCTCCCCAAACTGCACCCAGTGGTGAGTCTACGCAGCCACCGCAGAGAGTTACTGGCGCGCCACCACTCACCGCGACCTTCTTCAGTGCGCCGTTGGCGAAAAATCCGATCCATTCGCCGTCCGGAGAAAAGAACGGCGACTGCGCGCCCTCCGTGTCTGGAATTGCGGCTGCATCGAAACGATCGAGTGGACGCATGAAGAGGCCGTCCACGCCTCCGGAGTTGCCGGCATAAACGACGTTTTTCCCGTCGGGCGAGAAGGAGATGTTCGTCCCAAATCCAAAATCAACATCTCCCCGCGCGCCAATACCAGCGACAAATGTCTGCGGCGGAAGCGCCACATTGACGCGGATGACGGAGTGCGGTTCAGTCCACGTCTTCGCCAGGCGCCAAACCAACGCGCCTGCAGCGATGAACGCGAGCCCCCAGGCGATCATCTCGCGCGTCTTGCGCCGCATCGTGATCGGTGTGGCGACGCCGGCCTGCGAGCCCGCCTCGTTGATCCACCGCAGCTCCTCGGCGATGTCGGTCGCGCTCTGCCATCGCACCTCAGGGTCTTTCTCCAGGCACTTCTTGACGACGTGCTCGAAAGACGGCGGAGTGAGCGGCCGCAGCTCACCGATGGCCTTCGGCTCACCGCTGACAATCGCGCCTATGAGACTTGTCCTGGTTTTTCCCTCGAACGCGTGTTTCCCCGTGGCCATCTCGTAGAGCACCGAGCCGAGGGCGAAGATATCAGTGCGCGCATCAGGTTCCTCTCCGGCAAGCTGCTCGGGCGCCATGTATTGGAGCGTGCCGAGGACCATTCCTTCCTGTGTGAGCGGCTTTTGCGCAGTAGCTCCTTCCGGCGCGCTTGTCACCATTACGCTCTTCGCCAAACCGAAGTCGAGAAGCTTCAAGCCGCTCTTCGTCAGCATGATGTTTCCCGGCTTCAGATCACGATGTATCACGCCCTCGCGATGCGCCTTACCGAGAGCGTCGCTGATTTGCACCCCGTATTTCAGAACGTCCTTGAGCGGCAAAAGGCCTTTGGCAAGGCGGTCTGCGAGTGACTCACCTTCGAGCAGCTCCATGACGAGGTAGTTCTCGCCCACGTCGTACAGGGTGCAAATGTTTGGATGATTGAGTTGGGAGATCGTCTTTGCCTCGCGCTCGAACCGGAGCCGGAATTGCGCGTTCTGTGCGAGCTGAGCGGCAAGAATCTTCACCGCCACATGGCGGTCGAGGCGCGTGTCTTTCGCGCGGTAGACCTCACCCATGCCACCAGCGCCGAGCGGCGAGACGATCTCATAAGGCCCAAGACGAGTTCCGACGGAGAGTTGCACGGGGATGCGGAAAGAATACATCGCATCCAACTGCACAGGTCCTTCGATCGGCTGCTCGGATACAAACCGGGATGACGCGCGTCTGGGCGATCTACTGACGCGGCTCCGCGATCACGACGGAGTAAAAGCTCGGACGGCGCGCGTCCCACTCGATCAGTCGAGAAATCCAGTCATCGGGCTTGGTTCGCAGATTGGGAAAGAGAATCGCGAGCAGGCCGCCGCCGTAATCGCGGCGATCCACGATGCGAAATCGACGCTCGGTCGCCAGAATGATCGAGCTGGATGCAATCGCCTCGGTCGGATCCTCGCGATTAATTGGCGCTCGAATCAGATGCGGCCTCCGCATCGATGACGGCAATCGATAGTAGGCGAGATTTGCCGGCAGCAGTTTCCATACGCTCCATTCCGTTCGCGATGGGCCGACGTACTCGTCGTACCAGAGAAAACCGTCAGGTTTGAGCGCTCGCGCGACGCGATCCATCAGCTCATCGAGGCGATCGAAGTGATGCAGCGACTGATGGAAGAAGATCGCGTCGAAAGTGCTCGTGCGCAGAAATTCGCGCGCATCGGCTGCGACGTACCGAATCGGCATGTCGCCGGCGGCTTTTCGCGCCTGCGCAAGCGCTATTTCGCTGACATCGATTCCGGTGATGTCGTTGGAAATGCGCTCCTCGACGAGCGAGCGTTCGAGCCCGCCGAGGCCGCAGCCGATGCTCAGGCATGGCCCGATGGTTTTGCCGAGGCGGCGGGCGAGGGATCGTAAAGGCCAGATGTTCGGATCGCCGCTGACGCGCTGATTGATCGCGGCGCGGACCAGCGGATGCGCCATCCAGATGCTGTCGTAATCGACGTGGTGGTGAATGTGGTCCCAGTAGGTCATCAACCGCGCACAGGATAAACTCACGCGCGGTATGCGTTATCTCGTTACCGGCGGGGCCGGCTTCATCGGATCGAATTTCATCCGCTTCCTTTTCAACAAATACGGGGAGGACGCGCAGGTCGTCAACCTCGACAAGCTCACGTATGCAGGCATCCGCGAGAATCTTGCCGAGTTCGAAGGAAAGAAGAACTACCGATTCATCCACGGCGATATCACGAAGCCGGCGGATGTCGCTGAGGCGTACGGAAGCGGCGTTGATGTCGTCGTCAATTTCGCCGCCGAGACGCACGTCGATCGATCGCTCATGGAAGCCGGCTCGTTCATCGAGACCGATGTCCATGGCGTGCTCGTTCTTCTCGAAGAAGCGCGCAAGCACGCGCCGAAGCTGAAGCGCTTCATCCAGATCTCGACCGACGAGGTCTACGGCTCGATCGATCGCGGTTCGTTCCGCGAGACCGATCCGCTCAATCCGCGCAATCCGTATTCGGCGTCGAAGGCCGGCGGCGACCGCATGGCTTACGCCTACGCGCAGACCTACGACTTGCCGGTGATCATCACGCGCGCGTCGAACAATTTCGGGCCGTGGCAATACCCCGAAAAATTGATACCACTATTTGTTACGAATGCGATCGATGACCTTCCGCTGCCGCTCTACGGCGATGGCAAGAACATCCGCGATTGGCTGTTCGTCGAAGATCACTGCGCGGCGATCGACTTTCTCATCGAGCGAGGCGAGAACGCCGAGGTCTACAACGTGGGCGGGGGGAACGAGAGGGAGAATCGCGAGATCACGCAGAAAATCCTCGACATCCTGAAGAAGCCGCAGTCGCTGATCAAACCGGTCGCGGATCGACAGGGTCACGATCGCCGCTACTCGCTCGATACGAAGAAGCTCGAGCGTCACGGATTCAAATCCGCGGCGAACTTCGACGATGCGCTGCGGCGAACGGTGGAGTG
>JALYZI010000293.1 GCA_030948915.1 Acidobacteriota bacterium | reverse complement strand
AGTTTCAAGGAGCTCGCTGAAGCGAGCGGCGTGGGCGTGAACACTCTGCTTTCACGCAAACATTACGCGGTCCTGCATCTGCGCAAACGTCTGCAGGAGATCCACAAGGAGTTTTCCAAATGACAACGAGAATCGTGAAGTGTGTCGGGATCGGGCTGGTCGCTGTCGCAGTGCTGACCTTCGTCGTGATGCAGCTCTGGAATGCGATCCTGCCGTCGGCTGTCGGCTGGCATGCGATCACGTACTGGCAGGCGCTCGGCTTACTTATTCTCAGCAAGATTCTGTTTGGTTTTCCGTTCCGCGGCGGCGCGGGACGCGGCATGCATTGGCGGCGTCGCATGATCGAGCGATGGGACAAGATGACACCGGAAGAGCGCGAGAAGTTCCGCGAAGGAATGCGCGGGCGCTGCGGCGAGTTTCGGACGCCAGCGGCGGAGTCCAACGTCTGAACGAATTCTTCTACATCGCGTAGAAACTCCGTTGTCATACCGTAACGTCGACCCGTTTCTGCGGGTTGTAATCTTTCGAGGCTTATGAAGAAGCGAATGTTTTTCATGCTCCTGGTGGTGTTCGCGTTCATCGCGCTCATCGGGGGGTTCAAGTTTTTCCAGATCAAAGCGGCCATCGCGCAGGGGTCGAACTATCAGCCGCCACCGGAGGCCGTGACCACCGTCGTCGTGAATCAGGATCAGTGGAACACGACTCTGAACGCGATCGGAACGGTGGCGGCAGTCAACGGCGTCACGGTCAGCGCGGATCTACCTGGCCTCGTCTCGGAGATCGATTTCACCTCCGGCCAGGCCGTGAACAAAGGTGATGTCCTCGTCCGTCTCGATACGAAGCAGGAGCGCGCGCAGTTGACCGCTGCCGAAGCGCAGCGCGATCTGACAAAACTCTCGCTGCAACGAACTCAGGGCCTGGTTGCAAAAGGAATCTCGGCGCAGTCTGCGCTCGATCAGGCCTCGGCGGAGTTCAAACAGGCTGACGCAGCCATGGGCCAGATCCACGCCGCGATCGAGCGCAAGACGATTCGCGCGCCCTTCGGCGGAATCCTTGGCATTCGCCTCATCAACCTCGGGCAATATCTCGCCGGCGGCGCGCCGATTGTGTCGCTGCAGGCAGTCCGCCCGGCCTACGTCAATTTCAACGTGCCGCAGCAGGAGCTGAGTCTCCTCCGCGTCGGCGCTTCCGTCGAGGTGACTTCCGACGCTCTCGGTCAACCCGAGGTCGGGAGAATCCAGGCGTTCGAAACGGTGATCAACGAAGCGACGCGCAACGCGCAGGTGCAGGCGATCTTCGACAATCGCGGCGGCAAGCTGCGACCCGGAATGTTCGTACAGGCCCAGCTGGCACGCGGGGCGAAACTGACCGTCATGCCGGTGCCGGCATCGGCGATCAGCTATGCGCCGTTCGGCGATTCTGTTTTCGTCGTCGAAGACGTGAAGGGTCCGAAGGGCAGCTATCGCGGCGTGCGACAGCAGTTCGTGAAGCTCGGAACGACGCGTGGCGATCAGGTCGGAGTGCTCAGCGGTTTGAAGCCGGGTGAGGAGATCGTCACGTCCGGCGTCTTCAAGCTGCGGCCCGGCGCTGCGGTCATCGTCAACAACAAGGTTCTCCCAGGAAACAACCCGAAGGCGAACCCGGAGAACAGCTAGGTCGTGAAACTCACAGATCTCTTCATCAAGCGGCCGGTTCTCGCGATCGTCGTCAATCTCGTGATTCTCATCGCGGGGTTGCAGTCGATTCGTTCGCTGAGCGTGCGGCAGTTTCCGCGCAGCGACATGGCCAATGTCGCTGTGACGACCGCCTACGTCGGCGCCAACGCGGACCTCGTCCGCGGATTCATCACCACGCCGCTCGAGCGGGTGATCGCGGGAGCGGACGGCATCGATTTCCTCGAGTCGTCGAGCGCGCAGGGGCTCAGCACGATCACCGTGCACCTGAAGTTGAACTACGACAACAACGCGGCGCTGACGCAGATCCAGTCGAAGGTCGCGCAGGTCCGCAACCAGCTTCCGCCGGAAGCGGAAGCGCCGATCATCAATCTGCAGACCACCGACAGCCAATTCGCGGCGGCCTACATCGGCTTTTCGTCTCCGGATCTCGATCAGAACCAGATCACGGATTACCTCGTCCGCGTCGTGCAACCGAAGTTGAGCGCGATCAGCGGCGTGCAGCGCGCCGACATCTTCGGCGACCGTACGTTCGCGATGCGGGTGTGGCTCAAGCCGGAAAAGATGGCGGCGCTCGGCATTTCGCCGTCGCAGGTGCAGACAGCGCTGGCGCAGAACAACTATTTGTCGGCGCTCGGTCGCACCAAGGGATCGATGACCTCGGTCAACCTGGTCGCGAATACCAATCTGCAGACTGCCGACGAATTCAAGCAACTCGTCGTGAAGGAGGACAACGGTACGGTCGTTCGCCTCAGCGACATCGCCGACGTCGTTCTGGGCGCCGAAACGTACGAGCAGGAAGTTGCCTTCAATGGCCAGACGGCGGTGTTCATCGGCATCTTCACGCTGCCGACGGCGAACACTCTCGACGTCATGAAGAGCGTTCGCGCCGCGATCCCCGACATCCAGGCGCAGTTGCCGGCCGGCATGAAAGTCGGCGTTCCCTATGACTCGTCCGAGTACATTCAGAGCGCCATCAACGAGGTTTTGAAGACCCTTGGCGAGACGCTGATCATCGTCGTCATCGTCATCTTCCTCTTCCTCGGATCGATTCGAGGATTGATCATCCCGGTCGTCGCGGTGCCAATCTCGCTGATCGGCGCAGTCATGCTGATGCTGACTTTCGGCTTCACGATCAACCTGCTCACGCTGCTGGCAATCGTCTTGTCGGTCGGTCTGGTCGTCGACGACGCGATCGTCATGGTCGAGAACATCGAGCGGCATCTCCATATGGGGAAGACTCCGTTCCAGGCGGCCATCGACGCCGCACGCGAGCTGGTCGCGCCGATCATCGCAATGACGATCACCCTCGCCGCGGTCTACACGCCTGTCGCGCTGCAGGGCGGTCTCACCGGCTCACTGTTTCGCGAATTCGCGTTCACACTCGCGGGTGCAGTGCTCATCTCCGGTTTCGTCGCCCTCACGCTGTCGCCCATGATGGGATCGAAGCTCCTGCGCGCCGGCGATACCGAAAAAGGTTTTGCGGGATGGATCAACAACAAGTTCGACGCGTTCCGAGAGCGCTACACCCGCGCTCTGGCCGGCACGCTCAATTACCGTCCAGTCGTGCTGACGCTTTGGGCGATCGTGGTCCTGCTGATCTTTCCGTTCTACATGTTCTCGCAGAAGGAGCTGGCCCCGCCGGAAGACCAGAATTTCATCTTCGGGATCATTCAGGCTGCGCCGAACTCCACCATCGATCAGACGAAACTTTTCGCCAGCCAGGTCGGGAAGGTCTACAACTCGATCCCGGAACACAAAGCGACCTTTCAAGTCATCTTTCCAACCGGCGGTTTCGGCGGCATGGTCACCGTCCCGCACGATCAGCGAACGCGAGGGATGCAGCAGATCCTGATGGAGGCCTCCGCGAAGTCGGCGCAGATTCCGGGCGTCCGCGTGATCCAGCTTCTTCCACCGTCGCTGCCTGGGAACCAGGGATTTCCGGTCGACATCGCGATCCTCTCGACCGCCGAGCCGGCGCGCCTCGCAGAGTTCGCGAATCAATTAGTGGCGAAGGCCTTCACCAGCGGCAAGTTCATGTTCGCCGACACCGATCTGAAATTCGATCAGCCGCAGGCGAAGGTGGTCTTCGATCGCGACAAGCTGCGCTCGGCGGGCGTCGACCTTGGGCAGGCGGGGCGGGATCTGTCGGTGCTGCTCGGTGGAAACTACGTCAACCGGTTCAGCATCCAGGGACGTAGTTACAAAGTAATTCCGATGGTGGAGCGCGCCGATCGGCTGACCGCAGATCAATTGACGCAGATGTATGTGGGAGGGGGCAGTGGGAAACTTGTTCCGCTGTCTACGTTCGCGCACATCGAGACATCGATCGAACCCCGCGAGTTGAAGCGCTTTCAGCAGCTCAACGCCGTCCGTATTCAGGGCGCGTTTCCGCCGGGCGTGTCGCTCGACGGTGCGCTGAAGTACATCGAAGATGAAGCCGCCAAGACCCTTCCGCGCGGGTTCACGCTCGACTACGCCGGCGAGTCGCGCCAGTTGCGCACCGAGGGTACGAAGTTCCTCGGCGTGTTCCTGTTGTCCGCGATCCTGATTTACCTCGTGCTGGCGGCGCAGTTCGAGAGCTTCCGCGATCCGTTCATCATTCTCGTCGGCTCAGTGCCTCTCGCGCTTGCCGGATCGCTGCTCTTCTCATTCCTCGGCCTCACGTCGATCAATATCTATAGTCAGGTCGGTCTGATCACGCTCGTTGGACTCGTGTCCAGGAACGGCATCCTGATCGTGCAGTTCGCGAATCATCTGCAGGAAGAGGGTCGCGACAAACTGCATGCAGTGCTCGAAGCAGCCGGAACGCGACTGCGTCCGATCATGATGACCACCGCCGCGACCGTCATGGGCCATTTGCCGCTCGTCTTCGCGCGCGGTCCAGGAGCCGGCGCGCGCAACAGCATCGGCATCATGCTGGTCACCGGCATGATCATCGGCACGATTTTCACGCTGTTCGTGGTGCCGTCGATCTACGTGCTGGTCGCGAAGACGC
>JALYZI010000270.1 GCA_030948915.1 Acidobacteriota bacterium | reverse complement strand
GTGTTAGGGGTTAGGAAGCAGCCTAAGTACCTGACGCCCGACGCCTGAGGCCCGACGCCTGGTCTCCGGCAATCTGTTTGCACTGTTTTGGCTCCATGCGACGCGCACTCGTTGTCCCCGCTTTCCTTCTCCTCCTCGCTGCCTGTGCAACCAATCCCGTCACTCATAAACGCGAGTTCAGCCTGGTCTCGGAGAGTCAGGAAATCCAGATCGGGCAGGAATCGCACGACCAGGTCATCCGGCAATTCGGCGTTTACGAAGAGAAGCCGGAGCTCAATCGGCTTGTCGACACGATCGGACATCGCCTCGCCTCGACATCCGATCGTCCGAATCTGCCGTGGCACTTCACGGTGATCGACACGCCGATGGTCAACGCCATGGCGCTTCCCGGCGGCTACATTTACATCACGCGTGGCATGCTCGAGCGGATCAACTCCGAAGACGAGCTGGCCGGCGTGCTGGGACACGAGATCACCCACGTGACGGCGCGTCATGCCGCGGCACAGATGTCCCGCGCTCAACTCGCGCAATTCGGCATGCTCCTCGGCGCGGTTGTGGCGGGGCCGCAGGCCGCGCAGCAATACGGACAGATCGCGGAGCTCGGACTCTCTCTGCTCTTCCAGCGTTATTCGCGCGGACAGGAGAGCCAGGCCGATCTGATCGGCACCGAGTACGCCGCGCGCGCGAACTTCAATCCGATCGGCGTCGAGAGGATGCTGGTGGGACTGCAGCGTCTCGACAAGAATCCGGCCAGTGGAATCGAGAAGTATTTTCAGTCGCATCCCGATCCGGCCAAACGCGTGCGCGACGTGCGCAAGAAACTGCAGGAGATCGCGACGACGAATCCGGCCGCTCTCGCGAACGAGCCGAAACGCGAGCCTTACATCCGACTCACGGATGGAATCATGACCGGCAACAGCACGAGTCGCGTCGTGATTCGCGGCGGGACGATCTACGATCGCGAGCATGGGTTGATCCTGCAGGCGCCGGCTGGATGGACGCCGAGTGCCGCCGACGGGATGCTGTTTTCGATGACGCCGAAAGGGCGGCGCCAGAACGTGGCGTTCATCGCTCAGGAGGTCGAGAGCAAGGACCTGCAGGGCTACGACGCGCAGTCGGCGATGCGCAATCAGTTTCAGCAGATGGGATTGCAATACGCCGGCTCACGGCAGACCACCACAGCGACGGGCCAGCAGTTTCCCATCGATGTCTGGACTGGTCAGACGGACAGCGGAACGATTGGCGTGGAAACGACGCAATTCATCCACGGCGATCACGTCGCTGTCTTCATGTTTCTCACGCCGTCGCTATCGCGGTCGCAGAGCCCGCTCGGCGACATTCTGTCTCGCGCGGTGATCGACCGGGCGCGTGCGCGCGCGGCCCAGCCGGCGCGGATTCACACTGCAACCGTGCGGGGAGGCGAATCGTGGAGTGATCTCGCACGCCGCGCGACGCGCAATCCGATCGACGCCGAAGTGATCGCGAACATGAACGGGTTCGATGTGAAGGAAGCGCCGCGGACGGGGATGATCGTGAAGCTGCCGGAGGAAGTCGTCACCGAGGAGCGGTGACTATCCCATCGTCTTCCATTTCTCGGTGAGCACGATGCGCGTTTCGTTTTCCGGCCAGGCGCTGGTCGAGAGATAAAACGTTCCGTCGCCTTCGCGCCGCACTTTGCGCGCGAGCTCGCTCACGCTATGGCAGACGGCTTTGCTGCCGCGGACTGTGTCGCGATCGACAGTTGTCCCGGTGCGCTCGGCGATGCCTTCGTAAACGCGGATCTCATCAAACATTAGGACGGCGGACCTTGGCGGCCAGCCCGAGGAATTCTAGAACGACGATGCCGTACCAGCCAAAATCGATCTGCCAGAATTTCCATCCCAGGCGCGCCGACCACGGTTTGGCGTGGTGGTTCCCGTGCCAGTTCTCTCCCTGAAACATGTGGAGGATGCCGAGCCACGCGATGTTCTGCGAGGAATCCTGTCCCGGCGCGCGGTGCGGCCGCATGTGCGCGATGCTGTTGACGAAGCACTGCACGTGCAGTGACGCGACCAGCCGCATCGGTCCGAGCCAGAAGAATGCCGCCGGCCCGAAGGCCAGGCCGCCGAACAGCGACACGGCGAGCATCGGAATCTGAATGCGACTCCAGAATCGATATCCAGGCGTGTCGAGATCGGGGCACCATCGGCCGAGAGGCACATTGCCGGCCTGCCAGAGCCATCGGAGATGCGCCCACCAGAAGCCGCCGATCGACGGACTCGAAATGTCGTCGGGTGTCTCGACCTTCGCGTGATGCTGCCGGTGATTGGCGGTCCACGAGGCGGGCGCACCCGATCCGTTGAACATCGCGAAGAAGATCAGCGCGTGCCGCACGACCGGATGGAGCTTGAGCGAGACGTGGGCGAGCGAGCGGTGATAGCAGATGGTGACGCCCATGCCGCCGAGCCATGCCAGCGCGAATGTGCCGGCCGCGATTTTCCAGCCCGGAATCGGGAAGAAGATCAGGCCCACCAGAGCGAGCACATGAATACCGATCAGGTACAAGAATGTCCCACGGTCGCCTTCGGCAGTCTTCCACCAGGGAGCCTTCCACGGCTCAGGTCCAAGACTGGAGACGATCGGGGCGTTGATAGCGGCGGGCAGTCGAGGGACTGCGAGTGCGGATTCGGTAATGGTCACTTCACTCTACTCCATCTCCCCTATTTGTCAACTATGCAATTTTCGTTGAAAAATTGACAAATAGGTAATGCGGGCCCATGATGTATCCATCGCTATGTATGGTCAGATGTTGCGGAAACTCCGCGAAGCCAAGGGGCGTGCGCAGGCCGATGTTGCGCGTAAAGCCGATATCTCGCCCGCGCAACTTGCGCGCCTCGAAACTGAACAACGCGGATTGTACGTCGATGATTTCGTCCGCATCGCCGAAGTGTTAGGCGAAAAGCCGGGCAACCTTCTTCCCAACGACCTCGGCCATATCGGACATCTCAAGCCCCTCATCGACCGCCTCGGCGGACTCGAGCCGGAATTCCTCGGCCGCGTCGAGGCCATTCTGGAAAAGATCATTCTGCTGACCGACGACGTCATGACCACAATGCGCATGCAGACCGTACACGACGCGCACTCCAATGGCGACCACCGGCGCCGCATGCCTGCGCGCACGATGGCACGCCTCGAGAAAATTCTCGACGGACGTTCGCAGCACTTCTCGGGCGTCGTGTCCGCCGAACGCGGCATCATCCTCTCCGATACGCCGCACGAGATCCCCAAGTGGGCTGAGAACTCCGGCGCACGCGGCGTCCTGCGCGCAACGACCTCGGCAATGCGCGACGTCGGCATCTTCGACGGCGACATGCTTTTCGTTACGCCCGACCGCAATCCGCCCAACGGCAAGCTCGCCGTCTGCACCGTCGAGGACCGCGTGTTCGTGAAGATCGTGAAGCGCGACCGCAACGGTCATCCGCTGCAACTGGTCTCCAAGAGTCCAGGATGGCCGCCCATCGACCTCCGCTCGGCAGATACTCTGAAGTTCTTCTTTGTCGTGGTCGGAATCGCCGGCCAACGATAGAAGCGATGCTAATGGAGACCGCATGCTGTGGAAACGGCTGGCGTCCGATCGCCTGCAGCTCTTCAACGATCAACGCGACGGAGCGTTCTTCGACGAGAACGCCGAAAATGCCGGCCTCGCTCGAGCGGAAGTTCATCCACGAGTTCGAGTACGACGACGAGCTCGCTACCGGTGGGGCGGTCGGCAATTTCACCGTGGTGCGGCTGCGTTGTTTCAATCAGACATTCGAGTTCGTTCTGCCCGCCGGCAGCGTGCCGCAGTGGAAATCGCTGCTGCCGCCGCATCGCATGACAGCGGCCGTGTCGGGATGATCGTGTATCATGGTGGTGCCGAGGAACTGTTCCTCGCCCTTCAGGCTCCTGAGCTAAGTCACGGTCCTGGATGCACTCCTCTTAGCAGGCAAATCTTCAAGGAGCTTCAATGAAGGTCTATGTTGGAAATCTAGCTTCGGAAATCAATGAAACGCAGTTCAAGGATCTGGTCACGCCGTTCGGCACGCCCGAGACCGTCAACCTGATCAAGGATCGCGTCACCGGTGCGTCCCGTGGATTCGGCTTCGTCGAGTTTCAGAATGACGAGCAGGCGAAGGCCGCGATCGCCGGACTCAATGGCAAGGAAGTCAGCGGCAAAACCCTGAAAGTCAACGAATCACAGCCGAAGGGAAGGCCGTGAGCAAGGTAGTTCGCGAGCCCACCGTTCCGGTTTCGGAGACGAATCTGCGGAAAACGGCGCTGCGCGTTCTGAACGGACAGCGTCTCGTTTCCACGGAAGTCAGCTACATCCTCCGCACCCTCGGCGCCAAAGCGACACAGCAGCAGCTCGACACAACGGTGCTTCAGGTTCGTAAGATGCCGTGGACCAGCATCGTCCAGGCCGAGTAAGGTCTCAGGCGTCAGGCGTCAGGCGTCGGGCGTCAGGCGTCAGACCCGTCCCGACGCCTGATACCCAACGCCCCCGACAAC
>JALYZI010000267.1 GCA_030948915.1 Acidobacteriota bacterium | reverse complement strand
ACGACCGACGCCTGACACGCCCTGTCGACCCCCTGCTCACGCCCGCGTTTGCCGCGCTGTGGCTCTACGCCTTCGTCACGTTTTTCTCCGCCTTCCAGCTCCTCCCGGCGATTCCTTTTCGCATCCTCGAGCTGGGCGGATCGACTGCCAGGGCCGGCTGGTTCCTCTCGTTTTATGGATATGCCAGCGCCTTCTCGGCGCCGCTGATGGGGAGCGTCGCCGATCACATCGGCCGGCGCCGGCTGCTCATCATCGCGTCGATTCTCTTCATCTGCTTTTCGCTTTTGTACGGCGTTGTCACCGATTTTCGCCTTCTGCTCGCGATCGGAGCCGTGCACGGCGCAATGTGGTCCGGCCTGATCGCCGCGGCCTCGGCAATCATGAGCGACTACATTCCGCCATCGCGCCGCAATCAAGGTCTGGCGTGGTGGGGACTCTCGAGCACGGCCGCCGTTGCGATCGGTCCGGCGGTCGGGCTGTGGGTCTTTCATTTCGGATGGCTGACACTTTGTATCGAGCTGATGGCGCTATCGATCGCGATGACGATCGGCGCGCTTCTCCTCCGGCCGAACGAAGTGCGGCGCGAAGGATCGCGCCTGACGCTGTCGGAATCGTGGGACTGGCGCGTGATGCAGACGACGCTCGCACTCACCGTCGCGACGTTCGGCTACGGCGGCGTGACGAGCTACACCGCCATCCTGGCGGTTCAGCGTCACATCACTCCAAAAGCGATTTACCTGACTGCCTTCGCGGCGACGATCGCCATCTTCCGGATCGGCTTCTCGCACCTCGGCGATCGCGTCGGCACAAAGCGAATTCTGTATCCGTCGCTCGTTCTGATTCCGGTTGCATTCGCGCTGCTCGCGATTGCGAATCAGCGATGGGAAATGATCCTCTCCGCGGTTCTCTTCGGCCTCGGATTCGGCGCGGCGTATCCGGCATTCGCGACGTTCATCCTCGCGAACACCGATCCTGAGCGGCGCGCGCGAACTTTCGGGAGCATCGTGTGGGCCTTCGACACGGGCGTCGCGACCGGTTCGCTGGTCGTCGGAAGCATCGCCGAGGCGTTCGGTTTTCGCAATGCCTTCCTCACTGCGGCGGCCCTGAGCTGTTTCTCGATTCCGATTTTCTCGTGGTCCTCACGGCAGCTCGCTGCGCGTGGCACTTCACTTGCTGAGCCTGTTGGGCATGCCGGAAACGAATGAACCCGACGATCTGGTCAGTAAGAAAGTTACGTACGAGCACGTCGCATCGAGCGGCACGTCGCGCAATGCGATGATCGTGATCGCCGTCATCCTCGTCATCGCGCTGGTGATCGTCGGGTATATCCTCACGCATATTCATCATTGACCTGATGCTGCATTTCGCGTTGATGCTGGCGGTCGCGCAGTTCGATGCGCGTGCCGCGGAACGATTCGCGAATCTCGCGCTGGCCTGCGTCCACCAGGAGTATCCGAACAAAATCGGACACAGTCTCAACTCGGACGCCGACGTCGCTCCACCGCGCAAGCTGACGCCGGCATTTTACGGTTGCTACGACTGGCATTCGTCCGTTCACGGACATTGGCTGCTGGCCAGACTGGCCCGCACTTTCCCCGATGCGCCGTTCACGCCGCACGCGCGCGATGCGCTCAAACAGAGTCTGACGGCCGAGAACATCGCGCAGGAGGCGGCCTATCTTCGCGCCGAAGGGCGATCGAGCTTCGAGCGGCCGTACGGTCTCGCCTGGCTTCTGCAACTCGGTGCGGAGCTGCGCGAATCCGACCCGGAGCTCTCCACGATTCTGCACCCGCTGGAACAAGCCGCCAACGCACGGCTGAAAACCTGGTTGCCGAAGCTGTCGCATCCGGTCCGTTCCGGCGAACATAGCGAGACCGCCTTCGCACTCGGTCTCATCATCGATTCGACCGACGATCCCGAGCTCGCGAAGGCAGCGCGAGACGCCGCACGGCGATTCTTCTCGAATGACAAAGCCTGTCCGCTGTCGTACGAACCGTCGGGCGAAGATTTTCTTTCGCCGTGTATCGCCGAGGCCGATGTCATGCGCCGCGTGCTTGCGCCGCGCGAATTCGCAAAGTGGTTCGACGGATTCCTGCCGAATCCGCACTGGCCGAAGCCGGAAATCGTCACCGATCCAAGCGATCCGCGCCTCGCGCATCTCGACGGATTGAATCTCAGCCGCGCGTGGATGCTCGAAGGCATCGCGTCGGGATTACCGAAAAATGATCCGCGTCTTCCGGCGATCAATGCTGCGGCGAGCGCGCATCGTCAGGCCGGCCTGGCGGCCGTCACCGGCGAGCACTACGAGGGCGGCCACTGGCTCGGATCGTTCGCGGTCTATCTGTCGACGCGCCGCGGGATCGCGCACTGATCCAGATTACTTTTTTCGCAGCGTGGGCGAATTCAAATCCAGCTCGCTGATCGGAATCACTTCGACGTCCGGAAACTGTTTCTTGAGCGGTTCGATGAATTTCTTCGCGTCGCCGACGATCACGATGCTTGCGTCGGATGCGCCGAGGTGCGCGCCGGCGAATTGCTCGACTTGCTGCGCGGTCACCGATTGAATGCCGGAGGTGTAGCGGTTGATCTCGTCGAGGCTCAATCCAAAAAGCGCCAGGTATGCGACGCGGCTGACGAGGCTTCCACTCGATTCGAGCGAGCGTCCGAAGTTGCCGATGAGCGTCGCCTTTCGCGGTCCGAGCTCGACGTCCGCTACGGGCTCCTTCCCGAGCTTGTTCAGCTCATCCGAGATCAGGACTGCGACCTCGGCAGCGGATTCGTTTTTCGTCTGTGCTGTCGCAGTGAACGGACCGATGTCGCGGCGCAGATCGAACGAGCTGCCGGCGCCATAACTGAGTCCACGCTTGATGCGGATCTCTTCGTTCAGACGCGATGAGTAGCCGCCGCCGAGGATCGAGTTGGTGACTTGCGCAACGCTGTACGCAGGATCAACGCGTTTCAACCCCGGCCGCGCCACAAGCACGGCCGCCTGCCCCGCGTCAGGCATATCGATCACAACGACTCTGTGGGGCACCGCCGCCCCCGGCGGCGCGGGCGTCGAAGCCTGCGCACTTCCCTTCTTCCACGCGCCAAAGCTCTGCTCCGCAAGCGCAAACGCCTTATCCGGCGCGATGTCACCGCCGAAGACGAGGATCGCGTTGTTGGGTTTGTAGTACGTGTTGTGAAACGCGGCGATGCCGGGGCGCTGGATCCGCTGCAACGACTCCGGCGTGCCGCCGAGATTGTGTCCGTACGCACCGGCGCCGAAGACGACGCGCGTCGCGACGAAACCTGCGAGCGCGCGCGGCTGGTGCATCGCGACCTGCAGCGCGTCGAGATTCTGGGCGCGCAAACGTTCGATTTCATCGCTGGCGAAGACGGGATTGCGGACGATGTCGGCGACGTAGCCGAGCGCCTTCGGAAGATTCGACGACATGACATCGAGCGAGACGAATGAGTTGTCCCACGCGCCGCCGCTCTCGAGCGTCGCGCCCAGCGCCTCGACTCCGCGCGCGATCTGCACCGCGCTTCGTGTCCTGGTTCCCTTCGTCAACAGGGATGCCGTCATTTCCGCGAGTCCCGCGAGATTCGCGGGATCGGCCTCTGCGCCGGTCTTGATCAGAAGTCGCGACGCGACGATCGGCACACCCGGTTTCTGCACGACGATCACTCGCAGGCCATTAGCGAGCGTCTTCTCGGCCGGCTTCGGAAGCTGCGGCTCGCGCGGCGCGGCGGGCGGTGGAGGTGTCGTCTCGACTTGCGCGAAGAGTGCGAGCGCGATTGCCAGCATTTTCATTGCGCGCCTCCCTTCGATACGTATGTGATCGTCAACGATTTTCCATCCTTCAGATACTTGTTCACGACGCGCTGCACATCCGCAGCCGTGACCGCCTGCAACTTCGCGAGGCCGTTGTTCACCTCCGCCGCATCGTGAAGCACAGTCGCGCTGTATCCGATGGCGTTTGCCTTGCCGTCGTTCGTTTCCCGCTGTCGGAGGCGGCCCGTGATCAACTGATTCTTCGCTTTCGCGAGCTCGGCGGCCGAAACCGGTTTCGTCTCGATGTCGCGCAATTCTGCATCGATCGCTTTCAGAACGGCGTCCGGCGTTTTCTCGCTGGCAACCGTCGCCGTGATCTGGTACAGGCCGAGGTCTTCGCGAAGATCGTCATCGGCGCTGACGTCCTGCGCGATCTGCTGTCGATACACCAGTGATTGATACAGCCGCGAAGATTCTCCCTGCGCGAGGATCGCCGACGCGATGTCGAGGGCGTAACGATCGGCGCTGGTCGCCGGCGGCGCGAGCCACGTCAACGCGACCGCGGGCAGCGGCACATTCGGGCCGTTTTCCGTGATCTTTTTCGCTGCGTCGCGCAGCGGCTCTTTGACGGTGACGCGTGGAATCGCGAGATCGGGTTTCGCGACTGCGCCGAGGTATTGATCGACCCAGGTGTCGAGTTGTTTTGGATCGAAATCGCCGACGATTACGAGCGTCGCGTTGTCGGGGCGGTAGTACGTCGTGTGGAACTTCTGCACGTCGGCGAGAGTCGCGGCATCGAGGTCCTCGATGCTTCCGATCGTCGGACGACGATAGGGATGGGCCGCGAAAGAATCTTTCTCGATGTCGTAGTAGAAAAGACCGTAGGGCGGCGCGAGGACCGAAGTGCGAAATTCTTCCTTCACGACTTCCCGCTCGGAGTTGAAGTTCGCCTCGTCGATGTTGAGTGAGCCCATCCGATCGGCCTCGGCCCACAACAGCGTCTGCAGATAGTTCGACGGAACTTCTTCGTAGTACCAGGTCGCATCGTCAGCCGTCGATGCGTTGTTGTAGCCGCCGACATCCTCGGTCAGGCGATCCATCATCTCGGACTTCATGTGGGCCGTGCTCTTGAACATCATGTGTTCGAAGAGATGCGCGAATCCGCTGCGGCCGGGCGGATCGTCTTTCGAGCCGACGTGATACCAGACCTGAATGGCGACGGTCGGCGCGGCGTGATCCTCGACCGAGTAAACCTGCAAGCCGTTGGCGAGCGTGCGATGGCGGTATTGAATCGGCGCGATCGGGACCGCGGCCGCGAGAAGCAGCGCAAGGAATGCATTCATCGGCGCGATGATACCGATCTCACCGCGTCCGTCGTGCAACACCTCTGCGAATTGCATCGTCGATCAGCGCCCAAAGTTTCTCTTCGGCCACTTTCTCGATTGCTTCCTCGCGCTGGTCGAGCGCCTGTTCGCGGCGGCTGACTTCCCTCTGCCGGCTGCGAATTTCTTCGAGCCGCTTCTCGGCGGCGGAATCATGCCGGTCCTCGAGCCGCTCTTCTTCGCGGTCCAGTTGCGATTCCTCGTCGGCCACCGCGCGCTGCTCGGGACCGAGGGCCAGCTCGTCCGCGAAAAATGCGGTGGCGCGAGCGAGGTAATCGGGATCGTCGATCAGCCAGGTGCCATCTTTCGTGCGCACCCAGAGAAATCGATCATTATATTTGTCACGTAAAAACTTTACGTTTTTGATCGACATTCCCTGCGAGATCGTCACGCGGGTCGTGTCGGCTGCCAGGACGTACGATCCTCGGGCGCGCGACCCGCGATGCATCGCGGCGTCGGTGATCTCCGCGAAACGCGCCTCCCGCTCGTCGCCTGTATCGCGGCGCGCGACGACGATGCGAGCCGCATCGAGCACGAACCGCTCGTGCGTCACCAGGATCTGACCGTTGCGTCTCGCCCACAGGAAGGAGTCGCCGTACTGCGATTGAATCCGCTGCAGCGCCTCCGACGACATCCCCTGACCGATCATCCAGGTGATGCCTCCGTCGCGAAACACGTACGAGTCCTTCGTGCCGGTGTCCGACGCAAAAGCCGTGGCTGCTACCAAAACGAACACACCGATAGTCATTCGCATGACCTGTTGAACGAATCGCCGGCTAAAAAGTTAGCTCGTTGAGGGCGCGAAGGAAAGGAATGTCGGGCCTGTAGTAGTAACTCTTGATCGGGCAGACCGCCGTGCCTTTTCCCCCGCACATGCCAACTACAGTGCGATCGCTGGCCGGGTCGTGCTGCCACTCCGTGCCGCGCTTCATGATGTTCGCCAGCTCCCGCCGGAATTGCGCGTATCCCTCGCCGTACCAGACCTCGCGAAGCGAGCTCGTGAAGATATTACCGAGCGGACTGCCCTGAAGAATGCAGCACGGCGCGACCGGACCCCCGGTCCGGACTACCAGGGAATGCCATCCGATGACGCACGGCTGATCGAGGCCGGCGCTGTCACGATCGATCTGACGATTGCGCCGCACTTTCATGTGATGTTCGATTTTCTCGCGCCATGAAAGGTCGCGGCGGCCGACCAGATGCGCGAGGCGCCCGAATTTCCCGCGACTGCGCCGTTCGGCATCGAGGCGGCCTCCCATTTCGGCGATCGCCGGACGCAGGTCCTGCTCAAAGCTGTCGATCTGCGCGATCCGCCGAAACTCATCGACGCGCACGATGTCCTCGTACAGCCGCATCATCTCCGCGGTCTCCTCGGGTGTCATCTCCTGATCGGGCCGGAGAAACGCGAGCCCGTTGAAGAGAATGGAATCGACATCCATTTCGCGTGCGAGCTCGTACATCCGGGGAATCGTCCGGTAGTTCTCTTTCCACACCAGGTACTGCAGGACGATGCGCGGGATGCGAAGTCGGCGGCGGTTGCGCTCTGCGATGAGATTGCGAACGTTCGCCACCACGCGATCGAAGTTGCGGGCCGGCGTCTGCATCATGCTGGCGTAGCTCACCGAGTCGGCTGTGTTGAGGCTGACGATGATCTCGTCGCAGTGTCCGTCGAGGAGAATCTGCGCGACTTCCTCCGTGATCAACACGGCGTTGGTCGTGATGTTCTCGATCGGAATCCCACTCTTTCCGATCAATCGGAGAAGATCTTTTGTCTTGCGATGAAAGAGTGGCTCGCCGCCGCCGGCGAAACGAATCGACCGCGTGCCGGCATCTTTCATCTCCGCGATCAGCTCCTCGATGCGCACGAGCGGCAATTCGTCATTACCGCGGATGGAGGCAGTCGAGCAGAAAAAGCAATCGATGTTGCAGCGATCGGACGGATAGATCTCGACGTGATACGGACCGCCGTACGCTACGCCATCGCGGATGCCGCGAAGGATCGTCGCCTTGTTTTCAGCGGTCAGGTATTTCCAGCCGAGGTCGGACATTCATTCGTATCGGAGCGCTTCGATCGGATTGAGCTCGGCCGCGCGCGCCGCGGGATAGATTCCCGAAACGAGTCCCACGGTAACAGAGACCGCCGTGGAGAGGAAAAGCGAGCCGAACGTGATGACGGTCGGCCATCCGGCGTAGGCCGCCACCATTTTCGCGAGGGCAATGCCGATGATGATTCCCGACAATCCGCCGATCACGCTGATCGTGAACGACTCGATGACGAACTGCGCGCGGATGTCGGCCTTACGCGCTCCGATCGCGCGGCGGATCCCGATCTCGCGCGTCCGCTCCATCACCGAAGCAAGCATGATGTTCATGATGCCGATGCCGCCCACCAGCAGCGAGATCCCCGCGATCGATCCCATCACGATGCTGAAGATCCGCTGCGTCTGCCGGCTTTGTTCCAGCAGCGCCTCGGGAATCACGATTTCGTAGTCGTCCGCGCCGCCGTGCAGACGATCGAGAAGCGGTTCGATCAGCCTGGCGGTTTCGCGCGTCGAGACACCATCGTGAACTTCAACCAGCAGCTCGTCGAGCGGCGCATCCAGTGGATCGCGATCGAATTTGCGCATCGCCGTCGAAACCGGAATCCAGATCTCCTGCGCGTCCGCCGATGTCCCCTCCGACGGTTCGCCGAGAATGCCGACGACCGTCAGCCAGACGTCATTCACTTTGAGTTGTCGTCCGAGGGCCGCGCCGTAGCCGAAGAGATTGCGGCGGATGTCCTGGCCGATCACGCACACCTGCGCGTGGTCCGCCTCATCCCGCGCATCGAGAAACCTTCCCTCGGCGATTTGAATAGTGGCGACCTGCGAAAAACGCCAGGAGACGCCGAATACTTTTCCTTTCGTCTTGGCGTTCGGCGCGAGGATCTTGTACGGCTTGATCTCGATGCGCGGCAGGACAATGGTCACATTCGGAACGGCTTCCTGAATGGCTTCCGCGTCGCGCAGCGAAACGCCGAGCGATTTCTTTCGCAGTTCCTGGCGATCTTCCGGCTTCACGACTTTCGCGCGCACGATCACGTTGCGCAGGCCGAGGCGTCCGATGGCTTCGAGTGCTTTGCGCTCGCCGCCCGCGCCGATCGACAGCATCGCGATGACGGCGCCTACGCCGAAGATCATCCCGAGCATGGTGAGCGCCGTGCGCAGTTTGTGACTCGCGAGATTGTCGAGGGCGGTTCGAAAAGTTTCCTCGCCCGTCATTTCGACTTCTGCTCCTCGTTGAGGGTCGGATCGCGCATTGCGAGCGCATCGCCTTTCGCCAGCCCTTTCGTGACGACGACGCGCCCCGGCGAAGACGTCGCGATCTCGACAGGGACCGGCTCGAATCGATCGCCGCGTTGGCGATAGACGAGCTTCTTCCCTTCCTTTTCGAAAAGCGCCTGTCGCGGGATCGAGAAGACGTTGCTGCGATTCTCGATCTCGAGCACGGCGCGAACGCGAGCGCCGGGCTTCATCACGATCGGATCGGTCTTGTCGAGCGTCACGGTCACCCCGAAGTACTGCACGGGCACGCCACGAAACCGCGGGCGCGCGAGCTTGTCGACTTGCGTCACTTTTCCCGAGAACACCAGCGAGCGATTCGATTCGAGCGCGACGTTCGCCTTCTGCCCGACCGCCAGGCCGGCGGCATCCGCTTCCAGCACGAACAATTCCGCCTTCATCGAATTGAGATCGGGAATCTCGCCGAGCGGTTGCCCCGGCCAGACGGAGTTGCCGACGCGCGGAATGTCGCCGCGCCAGTCGCGCTGCAGAACGAGGATGCCGTCGTACGGCGCGTGCAATTCGAGCGAATGCAGACCCTGCTCGGCATTGCGAATCTTGAGGCCGGCCTTTTTCTCTTCGATCGTCAGCAGATCGCGATCAGCGCGCGCGAGGCTGTCCCGAACCCCAAGAACATTTTCGGCGTGCTCTTTCTTGTCGCCGGCGAGCGTCTGATCGATTTCCGATTCGATGCGCTGGTAGCGCGAGAAGACTTCGGCATCGTCGAATTTGAACTGCTTCGCGGCCAGCAACTCATCCTGGGCCTGCCGTGCGTCGCGTTTCAGATTCGTCCGCGTCGTCGAGGCCAAAGTCGTCGTCTTGGTGATCTTGTTGTCGACGGTGTGGCGATCGTCGCGGCCACCGAGAAGATCCTTCTGAAAATCGGTCGGATCGAAGCGGACGACGACGTCGTCTTTTTTCACCACCGCGCCATCGTCGGCAACCCATGCGATCTTCAGCGACATCGGCACCTGCATCGGCGCGGAAAGCGGAGTGGCCTTGGTGGACTTCAACATTCCTTCGGCGGTCACGCGCCGGGAGAACTGCGTCGGTTCCACTTTGAAGGTCGGGATCTGCTCGCCGCGCTGGCAGGCGGCGGCTGCCAAAAACAAAACCGCGAGCCGCTTCACGACTTGGCGTCCTCTTTCTTTTCCGTCTTGACGAGCACGCGCTCATTCGCCGTGAGTCCGCCCAGCACCTCGACGAACTTGTCGTTCTGACGGCCGAGGCGCAGCGGAATTTGATTGACAGCGAACCAGCCGCGGCGCAGAGCGTAGGCACCTTTCGGCGATACGAAGATCGCGTTGCGCGGGGCGAGGACGACGTTCCGATCGCGCTGCAGCTCGACGGTTCCCTGGAATCGCATGCCCGGACGCATCTTGACGGGATCGCTCTTGTCGAGCGCGATCTCGACGCGCAGAACCTTCATCGGATCGCGTGTCTGCTGCTGCTGCTGGACTGTCTTGCCGGCGCGCTGAATCGTTCCGCGGAATTCCTCGTCCGGATGCGCGTCGAGTCGAATCGTGACGCGTTGCCCGACCGCGACTTTCCCGGCATCGACTTCATCGACATCACCGCGCGCGATCATTCGCGACAGATCGGGGATCTCGATGACGCGTTCCATGCGCCAGCATGTGTCGCCGACTTTCTTTTTGTCACCGCGCCAGTTCGTCACGTAGACGATCGTCCCGTTGCGCGGCGCCTTGATCGTCATCTGCTGAATCGCGGATTGTGTTTCGGCAACGATCGCCGCCGCCCGCTTCTGCTTGCTCTCCAGCAAAGCGATCTGCGCGTTGGCGGCTCGCTCGAGCGACGTGATGCGCTCGCGCGTTGTCGCGACCTTGCGCTTCGCGAGATCGAAATCGAGCTCCACCTGCTTTCGCTCTTTGATTCCGACGAGATCGGGCGGCGCCTCCAGTTTCAGGTTCGTCTTCCTCAGCGTCCCCTCGGCCTCCGAAAGATTGAGCCGCTCATCCTCGCGCTTCAGTGCGAGATCGGCCTTCTGCTTCTCGATTTCTTTTCGCGCCTGCTCAGCCTCCGCCGATTTCTCCTCGAGTTTTTTCTGCAGTTCCGTGGTGTCGAATCCGAGGACAGGCCGGCCGGTGGTGACTTCGGAGCCCTCCGGAGCCATCATCGAGATCTTGAAATCCCACACGTCGTTGAGCTGCGGCGGGCCGAAACTCCCCGAGTCGAGGGCCGCCAGAGTGCCGGTGACATCGACGCCGGTGACCAGATCTCCGCGCGTCACGCGGACCCAGTCGCCCTGACGGTCAGCGGCCAGCTTGTTGCGCGTCCACCCGGCTGCCACGAAGAGGACGACGATCGCCAGCGGAATCGTGATTTTTCGTTTCAGAGTGTGTCCCCTTCTTTGAGTCCGCTGAGCACGACGCATTCGAATGCATTGCAATCGCCTAGTTTGACATCGCGCTTCGCGAGCGCGGCCGCGCCTCGAGGAGCGAGCAGAACGTTCGTCTGCGTCGCGCGGCGGATCGTGACGCGAGCCGAGAGTCCGGGCCGCATGCGCACCGGATCGAGGCGATCGAGTTTGATCGTCACGCGAAACGAGCGGCGCAGCGACTGCCGATTTGTCGTATTTTCCTGCGCGACCGCAGAAATCGAAGCGACGCTTCCCGGAAACGCAGTCGACGGATACGCGTCGAGAACGACCATCGCCGGCATGCCGACCGCGATCTTCCGATCGTCGACGTCCGCCAGAGACGCCGTGACCTGCGTCGAACTCGGATCGGGCAACAATGCGAGCAGAAGCCCGACGAAGACCGGATCGCCGTCCTTCAGTTTTCGACCTTCCCACGGATGATCTTTCAGCACGACGATTCCGTCGCGAGGCGCGCGCAGGATCAGCGCGTTGATGGCGGTTTCGGCGGTCTCGAGCTCCCGACGCGCCTTATCCATGTTGACGAGCAGATTCGCGCGATCGGAACGCACCGCCGTGATCTGGCTGCGGAGGACGCTGCGCGCCTTCGCCAGCTCGACGGTGGCGCGCTTGAATTTCATCTGGCGATCTTCGTATTCGCGCGCCGAAAGAATCTCTTTCGGCACCGCAGCATCGAGTTTCGCTTTCTCAAAGTCGGCCTGCCTGGTCTCGACATCGAGTTTCTTCTGCAGGATGTCGGCGTCCGCTTCGGCGTCCTTCTGCTGCAGCTCCTGTTCGGCCTGCGCGACGGACTGCCGTTTCGCGTCGAGTCCACTCGTGAACTGGCTGTTGTCGAGCTCAACGACCCGATCGCCCTTTTTCACCTCAGCTCCATCGTCCGCAATCCATTTGATGGACGTCTGCCACGACGGAAGGTTTGGGACGGTGATGGCCTCGCCGCGCGACGCTTCCAGCTCGCCGGTCAGGATGATTTCGTTGACGAAGGTTCCGCGGTGCACGCGGTTCTCGCCCGCCGGTGGAGCGTCGGTGGAATAGCCGGAAAAGCAGCCGGCGGCGATCAGGGCGATCGCCGTCAAGCCAGAAGCTGGTCGCATCATGTTGGGTTAGACGATTCTAACCGCCGGCCGTTGCTCGAAATTCGAAATGAGTGCTTATAAATGTCGATGATCGACATCAGCAGCGAGAAGACGAGCGGACCGATCACGAGGCCGATGAAGCCGAAAGCCTGCATGCCCCCGAGTACAGCGAACAGCAGCGGAATCGCTGGCAACTGAGACTTGCCGCGCATCGCGAACGGCCGAACGATGTTGTCGACCACAGAAACCGCACCGAGCCCCCAGATCGTGAGAAAGATCGGCTGCCAATAGGACGCGTTTCCCATCGCAGCGGCGGCATAAAGATAGATCGCTGCCGGAACCCAGACTGCGGCGGCACCCACCAGCGGTAGAAGCGAGATCACGATGGCGACACATCCCCAGAAGATGGCCGAAGGCACTCCCGCGATCACGAGACCAATGAGAGTCACGACGCCCTGGGCAATCGCGGTGAGAACGTACCCGCGAAACGTCGCGTCGATGACGTTCTTGAATTGCGAAGCGAATGCCTCGTCGTACTTCTGGGGAAGCGGCGAAAGAACCGCCAGCTCGGCCATGATCGACTCACCCTGGATGTAGAAAAAGAATGCCGACAGAGCGAAGAGAAAGAACCCGATCAACATCCCCGCCAGCCCACCAAGCACCGCGCCGCCATTGCGAGCGACCCAGCCCGGGATTTCGCGGATGATGGGAAGAATGAGGTTTTGCGGACTGACATTTCGCGGATCGAAGCTCGGCACCCATCGCCGGATCCATTGCAGATGGGACGACATATCGAGTCGCGCCAGAATCTGCTGGGCGTGACCGGCTTGAAATTGCCCGATCAAGACGTTGGCCTGTTGCACGAGCAGAATCGCCAGGAAAAACGCCGGAATGATGATGAGAAAAGTCGCGGCGACGAGCATGATCGCGGCAGCAAGATAGGAGCGTTGGCGCACTCGCACGCAAAGCCGTCGATACGTCGGGAAGGTAAGGACCACCAGCATCGCGCCGAGAAGAATGGGCGTGAGAAACGGCTGAATGATTTTGAAGGCCGCCCACACGACGACGATCGCGATCAGGCCGAAGAAAATGATGCCGGTGAGCCGCCACTCCGGACGCCGCTCGATGTCCTCGGCCATCGCCTACAAAATGAGGAGGCCGAGGCGTGCGGCCTGAACGACCGCTTCGGTGCGCGTGGAGACGCCGAGCTTGCGAAGGATTCCGTTGAGATGGAATTTGATCGTGTGCTCGGTGATGCCAAGCCGCTGCGCAATCTCCTTGTTCGTCAGGCCGCCGGCGAGAAGCTGTGCGACCTGCTGCTCGCGGGGCGTGAGTGGCTCGATCAGATCGACGCGCGACCTGGCGTGCGGCATCACGCCTTCGGCGAGGTCGTCATCGACGATGACGAGTCCGTCGGCAACGGCGCGCAATGCTGTGTGCAGCCGGCGCGGCGCTGCGGCACGCAGCAGGACTCCTCGCGCGCCCCTTGCGATCGCCTGTACGGCTTCGGTGTTATCGACCACCAGGACCACGGCGGGAGCCGAAAATCGCGACGGATCGATTGCGTCGGCGAGCACGACGTCCACATTGCGGACATCGTCCGCCTCGGCGACTTCATTCAGCGCGAGATCGCCGAAAACCGACAGCCGCATCACCAGCGCGGCGCGACGGAGCGGATTGGCGCTCGTCACTGCAACGCGCAGCGGATCGGCCGCTTGACGCGGCAACGGCTTCGACGCGAACAGCAATTGAGGTCGGGCCATTGGAGTGTTCCGCTAAAACTGTATCATCCGCGCGCCTTGAACGTCATTGAAACCTCACTTCCGGGCGTCCTGATCCTCGAGCCGAGGGTATTCGCCGACGAGCGGGGATTCTTTATGGAGACGTACCAGGCGGAGCGTTTTCGCGAGGCCGGCATCGACGCTGCCTTTGTGCAGGACAACCACTCACGGTCAGCGCGCGGCGTGCTGCGAGGCCTGCACTATCAGGAACCCAACGCTCAGGGAAAGCTCGTGCGATGCACAAAAGGAGCCCTGTTTGACGTGGCGGTCGACATCCGCGTCGGGTCGCCGCATTTTGGTAAGTGGGCAGCGGTGGAGTTGACCGAAGAGAACAAGCGGATGATGTGGGTGCCGGCCGGGTTCGCGCATGGATTCTGCGCGCTCGACGATGCGTCCGATCTCGTCTACAAGGTGACGGCTCCCTACGACGCGAAGAGCGACCGCGTGATTCTGTGGAACGATCCCGATCTGCGCATCGCGTGGCCGATTCAAAAGCCGCTTCTGTCGGCGAAAGATGCGGCCGCGCTGCGGCTCAAAGACGCGACGATGTTGCCGCAATTCAGGGGAATGCCTTAGGATCGCGAGTCGTTAGCGAGTTCTCCCCATGCGGGGTCGTAGTTCAGCTGGTTAGAACGCCTGCCTGTCACGCAGGAGGTCGCGGGTTCGAGTCCCGTCGGCCCCGCCAAATTTTACGGCCGCACCTGAATGTTTTCGCTGCCTTGCGGCAGGTCGATCAGCGAGTAGGCCGCCAAAGAAAAACTCGATCGTCTTTGACATTGGCATTACGCACAAGGCCGCTCAGCGCGGGCTAGAAAGCCTGCGCCACACCGGCCGTCGCGGCCGGCGTCCGCTTTCGCAGAATGGCCGCCGACACCAAAGTCACGACGAGTCCGACCGGGAAGGGCTCGATGAATGTGACCGCCGCGTTGATCAGCGGGTTGTTGTACATCGCCTTCATCTTCTCCATCTCGATCTTCTTCGTCGCGATGGCAGCGTCGCTCGCTCCTTTCTCACGCAGCGAGTCGATCGCGCGCGCGGCGTACTTGTCGGCAAAGTCGGGCATCAGCTTGAAGTAGATGATCTCCCACGACGCGACATAGAACACGCACGAGATGAGCGTGATGAGCAGCCCGACCGCCGTCGCACGGCCAAACGTGATCGTGCCGCCGGAGTTCTCGCGGTACGAACGGATTCCGAAGAAGACGAGCAGGAATGACAGGAAGATCGCGGTATAGCCGATGATCTCGCCGTTGTGGTTGTTGATCGCACCGCTGTTGATGAACGGGAGGGTCAGAAACATCATGGCCGAGGAGATGGCGCCGGAGATGAGGCCGAAGACCAGGACGACTTTCTTCATTTGAGTTTTCCTTTCGCGGTGCAAGGTAAGGTCGAACCGTGGTCGCGTCGGCTTACTTTCGGGTGATTTTCGGGTCAACGAAAGTATGAATCAGGGGATCAGCCCGAGATCTTTCCCCTTCTGGACCGCCTGGACACGCCGGTTGACCTGCATCTTTTCGAACAGACGCGAGGAATGCGTCTTCACCGTATTCTCGGAGACGAAGAGCTTCTCGCCGATCTCCCGGTTGCTCAGCCCCTGCGCGATGCAGACGAGGATCTCGTGCTCGCGCGCGGTCAGGCCGACTTCCTTCAGCTTCTCCGCGTTGAGGACGAACGGCCCGCCCATGCGCACCGGCACCTCTCTGATGACCACGACTTGCTTCGCGCGCGTCCATCGCAGTCCGAAGTAGATGCCGATCGCCGTGAAGATGAAGGCAACCAGACCGCCGTAAATTTCGGAGGGATATTCGCGGACGAAGTGTTTGTATTCGAGGACTTTCAGCAGCGCGATGAGGACGCCGCCTACGGCGCCGTAGAGCGCGACCTGCCTGGTCATTTTGGATGAAGTCTATCTCGCGACGCGGTCGATAGCTCGGCCGCCTGATCCGAAGCGTGCTTCGACTTTCTCTGCGACTCCAGCGCGATCGCGATCGGGATCCCGACGGCGGCCGGCAACCAGAACGAAATCAGACGGTACGTCAGCACTGAAACGACCGCCGCATTCCCCGGCACGCCCAACCCACCCAGCAGTGCCGCCATCGCGACCTCAGTCACTGCGATGCCACCAGGTATGAAGCTCGATCGGCCGAGAAGTAGAGGGACTCCGTAAGCAGCGACGATCGTCGAAATGTATGGATGCTGCCCGGCCGCCAGCAGCGCGTAGCGCAGGCAGAGAAAATCGAACGTCAGGAAAAGCAGCGAGGAGATCGCCGGGCGAAAGAATCCTCCATGCCGCATCGTCTGCCACGCCTGCGCTGCGTGTTCCGCCACATCGATGAGCAGCGACTCATCGGCAGAAGGCCGAATGCGCCGGATGAGGCGCGTCGCGCGCAGCACGACAGCGTTCATCCAGTCCTCGCGCACGAGAAGGACGATCACAGTCGCAACGGCGCCCCCGAGCGCCGTGATCACGATCGCCAGGGCGACCTCCGTCGTCCGCGAAAGCTGATGCTTGAGGAGCAATTCGATGGCGCCGATCAGCGCGAAGACGACGAGCGCGAGTGCATCGAATACCGACGGCAACCACGACGCGAGCATCGCCGTTTCGCGCGTCTCCGTCTCGCGCGTCCATCGATAAATGGCGGCGCCGAAACCGAGCGAACCGGCCGCAACCAGCGCGACGCTTCCCGCGCCTAACTCGATTGCCATCGCGCGCATCAGGCGCATGCGACCGCCGCCGATCCTGATGATCGACTGTAACAACGCACCATTCGCGATGTAGCTGAGCGTTTCGAAAATCAAAGCCAGCGCGAGCGCCCAGGGCGCGAGATGGCGCATCGTGTCGATCGAATTCTCGACCGACTCGAGCCGCGGCAGCACAAAGTGCACGATGAGGCCGAGAATGATGAGGACCGGCAGGAGTCGCAGAAGCTGCAGCCGTACTGGCCGTGGCTCACGCGGCGTGTCGAACGCTTCCACCGCTTCCGGGCGAGCAACTGCTGTGCCCGTCGAGTACAATCGCACTCCTGGGTCCCATGCGCTGCATTTCGTGTCAAGCCGAGTTGTCGGACGATGCGCGCTTCTGCTCCAATTGCGGCACTCCGTTCGGCAGCGCTGACGCCACTGTCCAAAGGCCTGTGAGCTCGCGCCCGAGCTCCGCCGTCAGTTCCGGCTCTCTCCAACACCACGGCCGCTTCCTCCCCGGCACCGTCCTCGGCGATCGCTTCCGCATCGTCGCGCTGCTCGGACGCGGCGGGATGGGCGAAGTCTTTCGCGCTGACGATCTGAAACTCGGCCAGGCCGTGGCGCTGAAGTTTCTTCCGCCCGAGATGTCGAACCAGCAGGAACGCCTCGAGCGGCTGTACAGCGAAGTACGCACCGCGCGGCAGATCGCGCATCCGAATGTCTGCCGTGTCTACGATGTGGGAGAAGTCGGCGGCGACCACTTCATCTCGATGGAGTACATCGAAGGGGAAGACCTTTCGACGCTTCTGCGGCGAATTGGAAGGCTGCCGGAAGCGAAAGCGATTCAGATCGCACGGCAGATCGCGGCCGGCATCGCGGCGGCGCACGAAAAGGGCGTCCTGCATCGCGATCTCAAACCGTCGAACATCATGCTCGACGAGCGCGGTCTCGCGCGCATCACCGATTTCGGTCTGGCCGCGTTGCACTCCGACATCGGAAAAACGAATGTGGCCGAGGGGACGCCGGCGTACATGGCGCCGGAGCAGCTCACCGGCAAAGAGGTTTCGGTTCGGAGCGACATCTATTCATTCGGTCTCGTGCTCTACGAGATTTTCACGGGCAAACAGGCCTTCGATGCGAAGAGCACGGCCGATGTCATCCGGCAGAGGAAGGCGGCATCGACGCCGAGCGCGCCGTCGTCGATCGTTGATGATCTCAATCCCGCGATCGAGCGCGTCATCCTGCACTGCCTCGAGCCGGATCCAAACAATCGTCCGCCGTCGACGCTGGCAGTAGCCGCGGCACTCCCTGGCGGCGATCCGCTCGCGGCGGCACTGGCGGCCGGCGAAACGCCGTCTCCGGAGTTGCTCGCGGCGGCCGGCGCATCCATCGGCATCCGGCCGAGCTACGCGCTCGCGTGTCTGGTGGCCGTCGTCCTCGGCATCATCGTGGTGGCGGCTGCCAACGATTACGGAGGGTTCAGCGCGCTGTACAAACTGCCACGCTCGCCGCAGCAGCTCGTGGCGAGGTCGCGCGAGATCGCGGAGAAGCTCGGATACAAGGAACAACCGTACGCTGCGTATGGATTCGAGACCGACGACGCGTTCACCAAGTACATTCAAGAGCACGACAAGAACCCGGCGCGCTGGAGTCGACTGTCGAAAGGGCACCCGGCGGGAATCTACTTCTGGTATCGCGAAAGCCCGCGTCCGCTGGTGCCTCGAATCCTTCTCAGCAACGGGCAGGTTTCTGAAGACGATCCGCCTCTGGCAACGACGGGGATGATCAGACTGAAACTTCAGCCCGACGGCGTCCTGGAAGAGTTCCACGCGACTTCACCACAGATCGCCGAAGACGCTGCGCCGCGTCCGATCGATTGGCGGCCGCTGTTCGAGCTCGCCGCGATCGATTCCGCTCGCCTGCAGCCCGCGAAATCTCAATGGACGCCGCTGGCATGGGGCGATCAGCGCGCGGCCTGGAGCGGAAAATCACCTGAACAACCCGACCTCACCATGCGAATGGAAGCGGCCGGTTTTCAGGGAAAGCCGATTGCGTTTCAAGCCATCTTCCCGTGGACGAAACCATCGCGAGATGTTGAAACGAGCTTGACGACACGCGAACGCGTCGTGGCGATCGTATTCTTTGTCATCGCAGGCGCGATGTTTCTCATCGCGGCGTTTCTCGCGCGCCGGAATTTCCGGCTCGGGCGCGGCGACCGGCGCGGTGCATTTCGCTTCGCGCTCGCTTTGGCATCCGTCCGGTTTCTTTCTTCGATGTTCAGCGCCGATCATGTCTTTGCCATCCGCGAGTTCCTCATCATCATTCTGGTGTGCAGCACTTCGCTGCTTACGGCCGCTGTCGGATGGCTGCTCTACATCGGGATCGAACCTTACGTCCGCCGAAGATGGCCGCAAACGCTCGTCTCATGGAATCGTCTGCTCCTCGGCCAACTCCGCGACCCGCTGCTCGGTCGCGATGTGCTGATCGGGATCACCGCCGCCACCGTCCTTGTCGCGATGTCGCACACGGCGGCCATCCTGGCTCGCTCTCAGCCGGCCGTCGGCGTGTCGTTTTTGACCGGCGTCCGCCAGGGAATCGGCGAGGCGTTCCGCGTCATCACGTTCTCGTTTGTCACCGCGGTCAGCATCTACGTGCTGATGTTCATTCTGCGCGTGATCACGCGGCGCGACTGGATCGCAGCAGCGGTCTTCGTGATCATCAATTCACTTCCGGTCTTTTTTCTCGTACAGGAGAAGGCGCTGCTCGTCGGAATGGTCGCGCTGATCGCAAACACGGTCGCGATGTTTCTTCTCTTCCGATTCGGAATCGTTGTACTTCTCGCCTGGAATTTCGCGGCCCTCCTTCTGGGAGCGGCGCCGCTGACGCTGCGCCTTTCAGCGTGGTACGGCGGAAGTGCCCTTTTCGCCGCCGGAATTCTCGTGGCGGTGGCGTTCTACGCTTTCCGAATTTCGCTCGCCGGCCGGCCGATCTTCAGCGAGGCGCTGCTCGAGACTTAGCCGCTGCTACAATCCCGCTCCCTTCATGCCAAAGAAGTTCTTCATCACCACCGCGATCCATTACGTCAACGATGTCCCGCACATCGGCCACATGTACGAAAACATCGTCGCCGATGTCATCGCGCGACACCGGCGGCGGATGGGAGACGACGTCTGGTTCCTGACCGGCACCGACGAACACGGGCAACGCATCGAGAGGTCGGCAGGCAAGCAGGGAATCCTTCCGATCGAGCTCGCCGACCGCGTGGTCGCCGATCATCACCGCCTCTGGAAAAAACTGAACATCAGCTACGACGATTTCATCCGGACGACCTCGGCGCGTCATCGCGCCGGCGTGCACGAGATCATCCGCCGCATGCTCGAGCGCAACGCCGACGACATTTACCTCGGCGAATTCCAGGGGTGGTACTGCCCGAACGATGAGACCTACTTCACCGAGAAGGAAATCACCGACGCGAAGTGCCCGAATGGACATCCGCTCGAGCGCACGCGCGAGCAGAACTATTTTTTTCGTCTCTCGCGCTATCAACCCCTTCTCCTCGACTTCTACAAAAAGAATCCGGACTTCGTGCTGCCACAGACGCGATTCAACGAAGTGATCGCGTTCGTGGAGAGCGGCCTTCGCGATCTCTCCGTGTCGCGCACTTCGATCCGATGGGGGATTCCGTGGCCTGGAAATCCGGATCACGTCACCTACGTCTGGCTCGATGCGCTGACGAATTACATTTCGGCGCTCGGATTCGGCAGCGGCGATCATGAAAAGTTCGACCACTACTGGCCGGCCGACCTGCACCTCATCGGCAAGGACATCGTCCGCTTCCACGCCGTTTACTGGCCGGCGTTCCTGATGTCGGCCGGCATCGAGCTGCCGAAGCGCGTCTTCGGTCACGGCTGGTGGCTGCGCGACAATCAGAAAATCTCGAAGTCGGTCGGCAACATCGTGCGGCCGGAGAACATCGTCGACGACTTCGGGGCCGATCCGTTCCGCTATTTCGTGCTGCGCGAGATGGTCTTCGGGCAGGACCAGAATTACTCCGACGAAGCGTTCGTCGTCCGATACAACGCCGACCTCGCCAACGACCTCGGCAACACCATGTCGCGCGCGCTGAAGATGGCCGAAACATATTTCGGCGGAAAGACACCGCCGACGCCCTGCGACAACAACGATCTGCTTCGCGCCGCGCGTGACCTCGCTCCCGAATTCCTCCGCGCGATGGACGAGTTCGCGTTTACGCGCGCTATGGAAAATATATGGCGATTATTAGTGGCGATAAATGGTTATATTGTCGGTAAAGAGCCGTGGAAGATGTTCAAGGAAAAAGGGGCGGACGAAGCGCTGTCGCGCGTCATCTGGAACTCTTTGGAAGCGCTCCGCATCGTCTGGGTGATGCTCGCGCCGTTCATGCCGGCGCTCGCGCGCGATGCGCTGGCGCGGCTCGGCAGCGATCCCGAAGGCATCGGCGCCGACGCGATGCAGTGGGGCGGACTTCCGAACAACGTTCCGATTCGCGTCGGCGAATCAATCTTTCCGCGCATCGATACCGCGGCTTACATGGGAGGAACAATGTCGAATCCACCGATCGAAACGACGCAGGCAGCACCGCCCGATCTCGCGAAGATCACCATCGATCAGTTTATGGAGATCGATCTGCGCGTTGCAGAAATCCGCGCTGCCGAGAAAGTCGAGAAATCAAAAAAGCTGATCAAGCTGACCGTGTTCGACGGTGAGGGCGAGCGCACGGTGGTGGCCGGAATCGCATTGCGGTATGCGCCCGAAGAACTGGTCGGACGGAAAGTGGTGATCGTGGCGAACCTTCAGCCCGCGAAACTGATGGGGATCGAGTCCAACGGCATGGTGCTGGCGGCTTCCATCAGCGGCGAGCCGTCGCTACTGAGCGTCGACGCGTCGGTTCCGGCCGGCACGAAGGTGAAGTAAATTCAGGCGTCGGGCGTCAGGCGTCAGGCGTCGGGCGTCAGAAGAACCTGAGGCCTGAGGCCTGAGGCCTGACGCCTGAAATTCACATCCCCATCGGGTGCCACACGGTCTTCATCTCCTGAAAATCGTAGATGGCGTATGGCGATTGGGACAGGCGCGTATCGGTCCAGCCGATTGCGTCTCCGTCGAAACGCACGATGCGCTTCACGTTTTCGGCGGCCGCCTTCCGCAGCGCCGGCAGACCCTCGGCGGCCACTCCGGTGGCGTCGATCGCATTCACATCCATGTGCGATGCGAGCCACGGGACGAGCTCACTCTTCAGGCCGGAGACAATGTTGACGACTCCGCCCGGAACATCCGAGGTCTGAAAAACTTCGCCGAGAGTGATTGCCGCAAGCGGCCGTGACTCCGACGGAATCGCGACGACGGTGTTGCCGCCGACCATCGCCGGCGCAATCCGGCTGACAAACCCCAGCAGCGATGGATCTTCGGGCGCGACCACGCCGACGACGCCGGTCGGCTCGGGAACGGTGAAGTTGTAATACGGTCCGGCAACCGGATTGACCGATCCGACGACCTGCGCGAATTTGTCGCTCCACCCGGCGTAGTAAACCCATCGATCAATCACGGCGTCGATTTCTTTCCGGGCCTCGACTGCCGGCACGCCCTGCTTGCGAAGCTCATCCGCGAGCTCGGCCGCACGCGACTCGCATACTTCCGCGATGCGATAGAGAACCTGCCCGCGGTTGTAGGCGGTCTTCCCGCTCCACCCCGCGAACGCTTTGCGGGCGGCCTGAATGGCGTTGCGAAGATCTTTTCGCGATCCTCGGCAGGCGTTAGCGAGCAAGTCGCCTCCCTTGTCGTTCACGGGATAGAAGCGGCCCGATTCCGTGCGGGGAAATTCACCGCCGATGTAGAGCTTGTAGGTCTTGCGAACATTGAGGCGCGGCATATCAGCTGAGAGTCACGTATCCGCCGAGTCCGTGAAGGCCACCCTCGCGTCCGTAGCCGCTTTCCTTGAATCCGCCGAACGGCGATGTCGGATCGAATTTGTTGTAGGTGTTCGCCCAGATCACACCGGCGCGAAGCTTGGCCGCCATCTTCAGAATGCGCGAGCCCTTTTCCGTCCACACTCCGGCAGAGAGACCGTACGGCGTGTTGTTCGCTTTCTCGATTGCCTCTTCCGGCGTTCGGAACGTCAACACCGAGAGCACCGGCCCGAAAATCTCCTCCTGCGCGATGCGGCTCGACTGCGCGACGCCGGTGAAGAACGTCGGACGGAACCAGAATCCGCGATCGGGAACGGTGCACGATGACTGGAACATCTCCGCCCCTTCTTCGATCCCGCTGTCCACGAGCTCCTGAATTTTCTCGAGCTGCGCGCGTGAGTTGATCGCGCCGACGTCGGTGTTCTTGTCGAGCGGATTGCCGACCCGCAGCGTGCCGATGCGGTCGCGAAGCTTTCGGATGACCGGCTCGACGATCGACTCCTGCACGAAGAGCCGCGAGCCCGCGCAGCAAACGTGGCCCTGATTGAAGTAGATGCCGTTGATGATGCCTTCGATCGCCTGGTCCAGCGGCGCATCCTCGAAGACGATGTTAGGCGCCTTGCCGCCTAACTCGAGCGTCAGCCTCTTCTTCGTTCCGGCCACCGCACGCTGAATGCGTTTGCCGACTTCTGTCGATCCTGTGAATGCGATCTTGTCGACATCCTTGTGACCCGCCACGGCCGCGCCGGTCTGCGGTCCGCCGGTCACGATGTTGACGACCCCCGGCGGCAGCCCGGCCTCCTGAATGATCTCGCCCAGCAGCAGCGAGGTGAGCGGCGTTGTCTCCGCCGGCTTGAGCACGATCGTGTTGCCGGCTGCCAGCGCCGGCGCGAGTTTCCAGGCCGCCATCAGCAGCGGGAAGTTCCACGGGATGATCTGCGCCGCCACGCCAATCGGAGACACGGTGCGGTTCGGAAATGCGTATTCGAGTTTGTCGGCCCAGCCGGCGTAGTAGAAGAAATGCGCGGCCGCCAGCGGGATGTCGATGTCGCGCGATTCCTTGATCGGCTTCCCGCCGTTCATCGTCTCGACAACCGCCAGCGCGCGCGATTTTTCCTGGATCAGCCGCGCGATGCGGAAGATGTACTTCGCGCGCTCGCTCGGCGCCAGCTTGCGCCACTTCTCGAACGCCCGCCGCGCCTCGCGCACCGCGCGATCGACATCTTCGTTGTCCGCTTCGGCAATTTCAGCAAGCGTCTCTTCGGTAGCGGGATTGATCGTCTCGAACCAACGCTTCGAATGCGGCTCGACGAACTCGCCGCCGATGAACAGGTTATATCGCGAGGCGAGCTTGAAGTGATCGGTCGCTTCGAGCGAGGGGGAATAGTGCCATTCCACCAGGGAGCTGCTGGCGGCGCCGGGGGCGAGGCGATCGCGAGTTTCGAGGGTTGTTGTCATAGGTGAATTCGGAATTGGGAATTGGGAATTGGGAATTGAGAATTCATTCTAAATTCCAAATTCCAAATTCCCAATTCGATTCAGTCCAACGTGAAGTAATCCCCACTTTGATACGCCCCCGTCCTCTCCTTCCGAATCTGCATCAACACATCATTGAGCAGTGACGACGCGCCAAACCGAAACAGATCGGGCGTCATCCACTCCGGTCCCATGGTCTCATAGAGGAGGACGAGGTACGCCAGCGAAAGCTTGGCGTTCGAGATTCCGCCGGCCGGCTTCATGCCGATTTTCTTGCCGGTCACGTGATAGAAGTCGCGGATCGCCTCGAGCATCACCAGCGTCACCGGAAGCGTCGCGTTGACGCCGACCTTTCCGGTCGAGGTCTTGATGAAATCGGCGCCGGCGTACATCGCGATCAGCGACGCCTTGCGCACCTGATCGTAGTTTGCCAGCTCGCCGGTCTCGAGAATCACTTTGAGATGCGCCGGGCCGCAGGCCTCTTTCACTTCCGCGATCTCGTCGAACACTTTCTGATAGTCGCCGGAGAGAAATGCTCCGCGATCGATGACCATGTCGACTTCGTCGGCGCCAACCGCGACGACCTGGCGCGTCTCCTCGACTTTGATCGGAGTGAAGGTCTGGCCGCTCGGAAAACCGGTGGCGACCGATGCGACGTGAACACCGCTGCCGGCCAGCGCTTGTTTCACGAACGCAACCATCGTCGGGTAGATACACACTGCCCCGACGTGCGGAATGTCGGGGTCAGACGAATCGGGACGCATCGCCTTCTGGCAAAGGGCCCACACTTTTCCGCGGGTGTCTTTCCCCTCCAGAGTCGTGAGATCCATCATGCTGATGATCAGCTTCAGACCCCAGACCTTCGATTCTTTTTTCAGCGACCGCTTGGCGAGCGATGTCGCGCGCTCTTCAGCGGCCACGGCGTCGACGCCATGCGCCATCTCCAGGGCGTCGCCGAGGCTGCGGCGGAAGACGGCGGGCGAAAAGATGGGTGTCGAAGCGACGAGAGACTCGCTCATGGGGCCGACAACGTTAGCACCAAACGCACTAGTGCGCGACGCGTCGCCTTGGCCCGATCGGGTCGAGGATCTTGACCTGCCACTTCGTCGGGTTGTACGACCAGAGATCGGAGAGGAAGTGTCCGGAGTAGCCGCCGAACATCACCATCTCGTTTCGCGTCGGGTCAAATGCGATCCGTCCGTTCTCGCGCGGCGGAGGCACATTCTCGGGATGGATCTGCGTCCACACGCTGCCGTCCCACTCCCACATGTCGTTGGCGTACACCTGCACCTGGTTCGGCGTGTTGGACGGCGGGACGGGCGCGGTCGTGTCGACTCGCAAGCCGCCGAAGAGCAGAACGTGATTCGAACGCGGATCGATGGTCGTCTGCGCTCCGTATCGCATGCCGGGCGTACCGCCGGATGGGTTGAGCTGCGTCCATCCATTGCCATCGAAGGTCCACATGTCGCTGTAGCGAGTGATGCGATCCGTGGTGGTCAGCCGCCCGATGCCGCCGTAAATGACGGTCTTCTTGAGCGCGGGGTCGTACCACATGGATGCGAGGACGCGAGCGGTGGGCGGATTCTTCTTCTGCTGGGTCCATGCGGTGCCGTCCCACAGCCACGTTTGATCGATGTAATTCGTTCCGTCGAATCCGCCGAACAACACCGTTTTCTTGAGCGTCTGGTCGTACGCGATGCTCGCGAAACGATGGAACGGCGGCACGTTCTTCGTGTTCGTGGCGGTGAAGCTCTTCCACGCGGCGCCGTCCCATTCGTAGGTCGTGGCGGCGTCGGCGCAGACGACGACGAGCTTGCTGCGATCGGTGTCGAACGCGGCCGTCGGCGTCAGGCAACCCACCGGCGCCCCGTCGGCAACCACCTCGGTCCACGCGCCGTTGTCGTAACGCCAGAAATCGCTGAACGTCGTGAAGTCATCGGTGCCGCCAAACAGCCAGATGGTGTTGTTCACGGGGTCGGTGGTGAAACTGAATAACGATCGCGGGCCGGGGCGCGAGAAATCGGGGACAGTGAGCCACGCTCCCGACGCGTAGACCCAGGTGTCGCTGACCGGCAGTCCCACGACTGGCGAACCGCCGAACAGCGTGACGACCTGGCGGTCGGAATCGTAGGCGAAGGCCGCTCCAAACACGCGCGAATCCGCGAGGAGCAGCGTGATCTTGTTCCAGTTCGTGCCGTCCCACTCGTATGTCTCGTCGGCGCCGAATGCATTGGCGCAGACGCCGCCGGTGTAGACCAGCGTTCGATTCGCGTCCTGATACGTCAGTCCGCCTTCGTTGACGCAAGGCGGAAGGGTCGTCGGTTTGAGCTGATTCCATGTCCCGGCAGCCGGGGCATACGCATACATCTGCGTGACGGCGCTGCTGTCGAGCCCGAGCATGATGGTCTGATTGCGCGCCGCGTCATACGCGAGCAGCGGTTTGGCAATCGCCGGACCTTCTCCGCCGATCTGTTTCCATGTCGTTCCATCGAACTCCCACGTGTCGTGCACAGTCGTGAGGGTTTTCAAGTCGGCGCTCGTCTGGGTTCCCCCAAAGAGGACGATGCGATCGCGAACGGGATCGAAAACCGCCCCCGCAAGTTGCCGGCCGGAAGGAGCAGTCGGCGTGTTGAGCTGCCTCCAATCGTTGTTCTGGTACACCCACGTGTCGCCGAGATCCGTGGTGTCTGCGCGGCCGCCGAACATTACGATGCGCGAGCGGGTCGAGTCGTAGACCATCGCGTGCGCCGATCGCGCGACCGGCGTGTGTTCCGGGAAACGCTGGATCCAGCGCGAACCGGTCCATTCCCATGTGTCGTCGAGCCGATAGATCTTTCGCGTTCCCGAATCGGTGGCGGTGGCGCCGCCGAACAGGATCATGTGCGTACTTTGCGCGTCGAAAACCATCCGCGTCTCGTAACGTGCGGATGGATTCGTGGCGAACGCTGCAGTCGCCGAGAAAGCGGCGAGAAGTGTGAGAAATAGCTGACGTTTGAGCGAAAGGATGTTCATCGAATGCGTTTGCGAACCCGACCGGCGAAGAACAAATTCCGAGATTTGGACGGGTGAAACGCTCGATGGTTACGGCTTTAACCCATAGTTTTCAGCGATCGTTACGAGCTGTTGTTCGATGTCGTCGCCGCTGCCGATCCGCGTGCGGATCTTCTCAATTTCATCGAGGTCGGATTTCTCCAATGCAAAGCCGTGCGCGGCGAGAGCCTCCTGCGGATTGTCGATCAGCCGCTGGCGAAACTCCGGATGCTCAATCGCGCGGCGAACTACGGCTCCGATCATCTCGTTACGCATGCGTTTCCTCCTCCCTCATCAGAGAGCAATCGGCGCGCCGTTTTAGATCCTGACGCGCAGCGTCACGAGCGTCTCCCCGGCATCGAACTTCCTGGGCGACGCGATGGTGTGTCTGGCGCGCTCAACCGTGAGATCGCTGTTGTGCGGGAGTCCGATGCGCACGCCGTAGTCCGTCTTGACCCAGTTCCACCAGATGCTCGGCGCCGGAAAAAGCGTAGGGTCTCCGATAAACGCATTTCGCAGCTTGCTCCACCGCGCCGTCGGCTGGACGCTCGGCACCCACGCGTTTCCAAGCCGAATCTGATAACCCGCCTCGGCTTCCATGCCGTCGCGATGCAAGCCGGCAAAAGTCTGCTTCGTGAACTGCGCTGTCGATGTCAAGCCATGCCACTCGGCGTAGACGCGTGCACCGGTCTCCTCCTTCTTGTTGCCGCGCAACGGCAGACCGCTGCGACCGAGGGGACCGTTGAGGAGGTCGATGTCGACGCCATAAAACGTCCCGGTCAGCGGGGAACTATCCTCAGAGGACATCGTCCGCCGGTAGTGGAACGCGATCGCGTCGAATCCGAGCGTCTGCGCATCGTTCTGCCATCGGTATCCGATTCCCTGGCCGTACTGCACATGCTCGGTCTTTAGAACATAGCCTTCGGTCTCCGTGTTGTAGAGGATGGGAAATCCCGACTTCAGCGCTGGATCGGGATGCGGCAACAGCAGCTCTTTGATTCCGTTGTCGCCGGCGAGCGCGTTCGGATCACGAAAGTAGAGCGGATTGCCGCTCGTGGCCTGCAATCGCCAGTAAAGATTGCGCCCGATCGAACCGCCGGCCATGAAGCCGACATCCTCGAATCGATTGAACGCGGTGGCGGCGAGGCCGTAGCTTTCGAGGAGACGAATCGGCTGCCGCTCCATCTTCGGAAACTTTCCCATCTGCAGGAAAAGCGATGTGCGGGCGGGGCGATCGAGAAACTCCGGCTTCGGACCGATGCGCAACCACAGCTCATCGGCATCTATCTTCCGATCCTCACTGGTTGGGTTGCGCCGATATTTATCGAGTGCGTGCAGTTGGGCGTGCGCGGTGAAGGCAGTGCCATACATCGCATCGAGTCGAATCTGCGCGACGCTCAACTCCGCGTGATGGCCCGGATCGACAGTCTGTTCAAATCCGACAGTCTGTCCAACCGGCAGAAACGTCGAGGGAAACGGAAATCGAAGCGGAAACGTCGCCGCGTTGCTGTCGCGGTAATTCGCGCGCAACTCAATGCGACTTCGAAACGACCAGTTGTTTGTTTGAGCGGAGAGCGAGAGTGGCGCGAAAAAAAAGATTACTGCGATGCGGCGCACGAGAAATTGTAACAGGCGTCGGGCGTCAGGCGTCGGGCGTCAGGTTTGAACCGAGGTACAATTCACTTGCCCACACGAGCGATCTCGCTGTCGCTTGCGTCTTATCTGATGGGCAATTACAACGAACTGAATGTCTGGAAGAAATCTGTCGATTTGGCGATCGCGGTCTATCGAGCGACAGCAAAGTTTCCAAAGGACGAGATATTTGGCCTGCGCATGCAAATGCGTCGCGCGGCTGTATCAGTACCCTCTAACCTCGCTGAAGGTGCTGGCCGATCGACAGCCAAGGATTATCGCCGCTTCGTCCTGCAGGCGCGCGGATCGATTCTCGAATTGGAAACGCAGATCGTGATTTCCGAACGACTGGAATTCATCGGCGCCCAAACGTGCGATGCACTCAGAGCCGCGACCGGCGAAATCGGACGAATGTTGAATGGCCTACTTCGTTACCTGACGCCCGACGCCTGACGTCCGACGCCTGGTCAAAGTCCCCGCCCTCGCGACATCGAGCCGCCGTTCTCGCCGCGCCACGAATGCCTCCTCGAACGCGACCTGCACGATGACCGCCGCCGGTATCGCGATGATCGCGCCGACGATGCCGAGAATTGCGGCGCCGGCCATGAAGGCGATGAAGACTGCCAACGGCGAAATCTGGACTTTCCGCGACATGATCCGCGGCGCGATGAACAGGTTCTCCGACTTCTGCATCAGAAGGACCAGCGCCAGCAGCGACCAGAACTGCCAGCGCGACTGCAGGATCGCGATCGCGAGTGCCGGCGCCATCCCGACGATCGGCCCGATCACCGGAACCATCTCGCCGAAAGTCGCGAAGATCGAAAGCGGCAGGGCGTACGGAACGCGAAGAACAATCAGGCCAATGAAAGTCGCGACGCCGATGATCAGTGCCAGCGTCAATTGCGCCGAAAGCCACGCGCTCATCCTTCGCGACATTCGCGTCAGCATCGCCCGTCGATCCGCCCGCACTTCGGGCGGGTAAATCAGCAGGATCATGTTGCGCAGCCGCTGGGCATCGACCAGCATGTAACCGATCATGAAGAGGATCGCGACAAACGAAGCGATCGCGGTGGCCGCGCTGCGCACGTAGAACAACACGCTCGCGCGCGGCATCGCGACGCCACCCTTGAGAAACTGGCGGACGCCGTTCATCGGAACGTATTGCTCGAGCGGCGTGAACACGTTCTTCTCGAGCAGCGTCGGGAGTTGCGCACTCAGCGCGCGCGTGTCGTCGACGAGACGCGGCACCATGAAGATCAACAGGCCGAGTGCCAGGATCAGGAACGGCAGATAGACGATGAGGACCGCAGTACCGCGCGGAATGTGTTTGTGAAAGAGATGGCGACCCCATACGCGAACGCGATGCACGACCGGCGAGATCCCCGCGGCCAGAACTGCTGCGATGAAAACGAGGATCAGAACATCGCGGGCCGCCCACAGAAGCGCGAGCACGATCGCCGCGACGACCACCACAACGAGCTTCCGGATGAACATCTCGAGCTCGCTGCGCTGAAGCGAATCACGCGGTTGGAATGCCATGAGAGGTCAGCCGAGGTATTGGCGAATGGCGGCCTCGATCTGTCCTTTCGGAACGGCGCCCACCACCCGACCACGCTCGATGCCGTCCTTGAAGAAAACCAGCAGCGGTATCCCGTGAACGCCGAAGTCCTGCGACGTTTGCGGATTCTCGTCGACATTCAGCTTTGCGAATCGAATGTCTTTGCGTTCGCCGGCGAGTTGTTCGATGACCGGAGCGATCATCCGGCACGGACCGCACCACGGTGCCCAGAAGTCGACGACCGAAGGGCCCTTCGCGATCTGATTTCGGAAGTCGGTGTCGCTGACCGTGACCGGATGGCCGTCGCCATTCACGGTGGCATCGAGTGGCGTCTTGCACTTTGCGCAGACCGCCTTTTCCCCCTCGGCGAGCTCCCGAACTCGATTGGGCTGCCCACAGGAAGGACACCGGATGACACTATCCATACCGTTCTCTACTGCGAAAGCGAGGCCATAATCGCGACGTGATTCGAGATCTTGCCAGCCGGGATCTGTCGCAGGTTCGTGATCTTCTCTCGCGTGCGAACGATGTCCCGTACGACCTCGCGCGCGTGGCCGAGGAGAAATGCTTCGGAGCGGGATACGAGGGAGAGCCGCGCGCGCGCGTCTTCGGCGATTTCGAGGGCATCTCGGTCACCTGCGGCAAATACCTTCGCATCCTGGCGGTCGATCGCGGGCGGCGCCGACGCGGAATCGGATCGGCACTTCTCGAAGATGCCGAATCGCGCGGCGCATGGATCATCGCGGCTGAGCCGGGAAACTACTTCACGCCCGGCGTTCTCGAAGCGATCCTCCCCTTTTTCACGAAGCGCGGATTTCACGAGACCGCGCGAACACACAACCTGGTCGTGGATGATTTGCCGGAGGAGATTCCGAAGGGTCTTCTCCATGACGCCGATCGCGTTCTCGATTTCGTCGAACGGCAATTCGGGCCGATCTGGCGATTCGAGGCGGCGCGCGGAGCCAGCGTTTTCTCGATCGAGCACGAAGGTCAAATCGCCGGCTTCTCGACGCACGAAGCGAACAACCGCGGGCTGGGCTCGTTCGGTCCGATCGGGGTTGCCGAAGCGCTGCGTGGACACGGCTTCGGCAGGCAACTTCTTCTGGCGTCTCTCGCCGATCTGAAGCGGCTTGGGTATCATCGCGCCGTCATTCCATGGACCGACGCGATCGAGTACTACCGGAAAACCTGCGGAGCGCGCATCGCGAACCGATTCGTCGTGGTCCGGAAAGACGGCGCGTAAGACGCCGAAATCGCTTTCTGCCATTTGCGATCGGAGCGTCGGGCGGCGTCGCGCTGGCGGCGGTCGCGTTCTGGTTTTTCAAGGAGCAGGCGGAGCGCGTCGTCGAAGGCAAAGCGGATCGATACGACATGATGGTTTTCGACGTCGTCCATCGCATCGACAACCCGACGATGCATCAAACGATGGAGGTCGTCACGCAGCTTGGAACGCACGCCGCAATTGGAACGGCGGCTGGCCTGACGGCGATCGCGATGTTTCGTGAAGGACGCCGCGCCGACGCGTGGACGGTCGTCATCAGCACCGGCGGTGCGATGGCGATCAATACCATCCTGAAGAACATTTTTCAGCGGAAGCGTCCGCAGCAGCTCGCGCGTCAAATCAAGCTTCCGAGGTCGCACAGCTTTCCGAGCGGACATTCGCTGCTTTCGGCGGCCACCTACCCGATCGTCGCGCATCACCTGGTGCAGAACCGGTCGATCGCGACCCAGGCGGTCGCCCACACTCTGGCGGCACTCACGATCCTGTCGGTCGGCTTCTCGCGGATCTACTTCGGCGTCCATTTCCTTTCCGATGTTCTGGGCGGCTTCGCGGCCGGCTTCGGCTGGCTGGGCCTGACGTCGCTGTCGCACACGGTTGTGGAACGCGCGGACCCCGAAAACCGTTAGCATCAGTGACATGTCATCGGCGACATCGAGTTACGGCGCCAACATCGCCTTCATTGAAGAGCTGTACGAGAAGTATCAGACCGACCCCGATTCGGTGAGCCCGAGCTGGCGCGAATTCTTCCGCGACTTTCACGATCCAGAGGATGTAGCGCCGGCGACCTCGCCGGCTGTTCCGCCGGCGGCCTCGCCGGCCCCTCCCCGTCCGGTTCCCGTCGCGCCGGAAACGCCCAGCGCCACCCCTCTTCGCGGCGCGGCCGGAAAAATCGCACAGAATATGGAGGCGTCGCTGTCGGTCCCGACCGCGACTTCCGTTCGCACCATTCCTGTCAAAGCGCTCGAAGAGAATCGGCGCGTCATCAACAACCACCTCACGCTCAACGGCCAGACGAAAGCGTCGTTCACGCATCTCGTCGCGTGGGCGATCCTGAAAGCGATCAAAGACCATCCGCGGATGAACTCCGGTTTCGTTTCGCAGGACGGCCAGCCCGCGCGCATCGATCGCCAGGACATCCACCTCGGCATCGCGATCGATGTGGAGCGGAAAGACGGATCGCGGTCGCTGGTCGTCCCCAACGTGAAGCGCGCGCAGACGATGGACTTCGCGCAGTTTCTCAAGGCGTACAACGACGTCGTCCGCAAGGCGCGCAACAACACGCTGGAAATTGCCGACTTCGAAGGCACGACGATCTCGCTGACAAATCCCGGCACGATCGGAACGTCGGCTTCCGTCCCGCGTTTGATGCAGACGCAAGGCGCGATCATCGCCACGGGTCAGATCGATTACCCAGCCGAATACTCCGCCACCGATGCCGCCGTACTCGCCGACCTCGGCATCTCCAAGGTGATGACGATGACGTCGACCTACGACCACCGCATCATTCAGGGGGCGGAATCGGGCGCATTCCTCGCCCGCGTCCACGAGCTGCTCCTCGGCGCCGACAATTTCTACGACGACATCTACCGCGATCTCCGGATCCCGTACGAGCCCGTGCATTGGGCGAAGGACCAGCCGCGAAAGGGCGAAGAGGCCCGCGTGCGCGACGCGCGCGTGCTGCAGATGATCAACGCCTATCGCGTGCGCGGACATCTGCTGGCCGATCTCGATCCGCTCGAATACGCCGTCCATCGCCATCCCGAGCTCGATCCAGCGTTCTACGGCCTGACGATCTGGGATCTCGATCGCGAATTCGTCTGCGGCGGACTTTGCGGCCGCATGACAGCCAAGCTGCGCGACATCCTCGACACGCTGCGCGAGACGTACTGCGGAAAAATCGGTCCGGAGTACATGCACATCCAGGAAACGGTCCAGAAGAAATGGCTGCAGGACCGGATGGAGCCGACGCGTAACCACGAGAACCTCGACGGCGCGATCAAGCGCCGCATTCTCGTGAAGCTGAACGACGCCGAAGCTTTCGAGAAGTTCCTGCACACGAAGTACGTCGGCCACAAACGCTTCTCGCTCGAAGGGGCGGAGTCCACGATTCCGATGCTCGACTACCTCTTCAACGCCGCCGTCGATAACGGCACGGTCGAAGCGGTCATCGGGATGGCCCACCGCGGCCGATTAAATGTACTCGCTAATATAATAGGAAAATCGTACGAGAAAATCTTTCACGAATTCGAGGGAGATGTCGATCCGAATACGACCCAGGGCTCCGGCGATGTGAAATATCACCTTGGCGCGGAGGGCACGCATCACACGCCCGGCGGCGCGACGATGAAGCTCACGCTGGCGTCGAATCCCAGCCACCTCGAAGCGGTGGATCCGATCGTTGAAGGCATGGCGCGCGCGAAGCAGAAGCTGATCGACGACAAAGAGCGCAAGCGCGTGCTGCCGGTTCTCATTCACGGCGACGCGGCGTTCGCCGGGCAGGGCGTCGTGGCCGAGACGCTGAACCTGTCGCAGCTCAAGGGCTATCGCACCGGCGGAACAGTGCACATCGTCATCAACAATCAGATCGGATTCACGACCGGGCCGGAGTCGGCGCGGTCATCCGTGTATGCCACCGATGTCGCGAAAGCCGTCCAGGCGCCGATCTTTCACGTCAATGGCGACGATCCGGAAGCTTGCGTCCGCGCGATTCGGCTGGCGTACGAATTCCGCCAGCAGTTTCACAAGGATGTCGTCATCGACATGCTTTGCTACCGCCGTTTCGGCCACAACGAAGGTGATGAGCCGTCGCTCACGCAGCCGCGCATGTACAAGGCGATCAAAGAGCATCGCTCGGTGCGGAAGATCTACACCGAGCAGCTCCTGCGCAAGGGCGACCTTGATCCGAAAGAGGCCGAGGAGTGGCTCGACGCGTTTCAGGCGAAATTGCAGGAGGCATTCGACCGCACGCGTGACGACAAGGAGCCGCCGTCGCAACAGGGCAAGTCGCTGTGGACCGATGAGGAGATCACCGGCTTCCAGACGCAGCCCTCCCCCGACACGGCGGTTTCCAGCGAGCAGATCGAAAGCGTGAGCCGCGCGCTGGCGTCGATGCCGGAGAATTTCACCGCGCATCCGAAGCTGAAGCCGATCCTCGCGCGACGTCAGGCGATGTCGGAAGGACACGAGCCGATCGACTGGGGATTCGCGGAGCTTCTGGCGTTCGGAACAATTCTTCTCGATGGCTTCCGCGTCCGTCTCTCCGGTCAGGATAGCGGCCGCGGTACGTTCTCGCATCGACACGCGCTGCTGTTCGATTACGTCACCGGCAAGGGATACACCCCGCTGAACGCACTGATCAAGGATGCCGCGCCCGCCCGTCCCGCCGACCCGGTGGTGATCAAAAACGCGTTGACTACGGAGGTCAACGAGCCGGACGCCGAGCCGAGTTTCTCCGTCTACGATTCCCTCCTCTCCGAATACGGCGTCCTCGGATTCGAGTATGGCTATTCGGTCGCCGATCCGGGCGCTCTCGTCATGTGGGAAGCGCAGTTCGGCGACTTCGTCAACGGCGCGCAGATCGTGGTCGATCAGTTCATCTCCAGCGCCGAAGAAAAATGGGGACAGCACAGCGGACTGGTTCTGCTGCTGCCGCACGGCTACGAAGGTCAGGGACCGGAGCACTCCAGCGCGCGGCTGGAGCGTTTCCTCACGCTGTGCGCCGAAGGCAACATGCAGGTGGTTTATCCGAGCACGCCGGCGCAGTACTTTCACGCGCTGCGGCGGCAGATGAAAAACGATCCGCGCAAACCCCTAATCGTGATGACGCCGAAGTCGCTTTTGCGTCATCCGCGCGCGACGTCGTCGCTTCCGGATCTGACCGGCGCGCGCTTCGAGCCGGTGCTCGTGGATGGCGCTCAGTCCAACGGCCGAGTCGTGATCACGAGCGGCAAAGTCGTCTACGACCTCCTGGCCGCGCGAGGCGAGCGCAACGTTCCGATCGTTCGCCTCGAACAGTTCTATCCGTTCCCCAGGCCGATGCTCGAGGCCGCGCTTGCGCAATATCCGAATGCGACTGAAGTCCTGTGGGTGCAGGAAGAGCCGCGCAACATGGGTGCCTGGCCGTTCCTGCACGAGCGCCTCGCGGCGCTTCTCAAGCCGGATCAGACGCTGCGTTACGTCGGCCGTCCGATCAGCGCATCGCCCGCGACCGGGTCACATCATCGCCATGAAGAACAGCAGAGGGCGCTCGTCGAAGCGGCGCTCTCGTAACGCGGGGTGGTGTGGTGCCGTTACTCCGGCTTTCCCTGCAAAAGCGGCTCGGTCTCCAGCGTCTTCGCGCCGTTTTCGGTGCAGACCGCATAGTGCGAGGGATACATCGACGCGCCGGCGTATTCGCCGGCGGCGTTGACGACGTAGAAGTTCAACCCGAAATTCGGATTGCCGCTGGCATTGAGCAGCCGCTTCTCGATGGTGTTCGCTTTCACGCGGCGCAACACGTCCATCGCGGCGTCTTTCGGATGCATTCCACGCCGCATGTTCTCGACGATGAGCAGTGAGCTGAGATTGTAGAGATTCGCCTCGCCGCGTCCGGTCGATCCTGCGGCGCCGACATCGCCATCGACATACAGACCGGCTCCCAGAATTGGCGAGTCGCCCACGCGGCCGGGGATCTTCCACGCCAGTCCGCTGGTGGTCGTCACACCGCAGATTTCGCCTTTCGGACTTACGCCATCACAGTTGATCGTTCCGTACAGATGCTCGCGGTCAATCTTCCCTTCCGCGACCATCTGGAGTGCGACGCGATAGCCCGCTTCGGCGCGCGTCTTCGGATCGAGATAGTGCGACGGATCCGTGCGGCGCTTCCATTCCAGCCACTTTTCGCGGGAGTTCGGCGTGTTGAGATCGTTCTCGATCGTGAATCCCATGTTGCGCGCGAATTCCTGCGCTCCGCGGCCGACCAGCAAATGATGATCGGTGTAGTCCATCACCGCTTTTGCAACCAGAGAAGGCGTCCGCACGCCTTCGATCGATGCGACGGCACCCGCACGCTTTCGCGGACCGTGCATGCATGACGAATCGAGTTGCACGAAACCTTCGGCATTCGGCAGGCCGCCATAGCCGACACTGTCGTCGAGCGGATCGAGCTCCACGATGTTCACGCCGGAGATCACAGCGTCGAGAACGTCGGAGCCTTGCGTGATCAGCGACCACGCCTTCTCGACGCACGTCATGTCGCCGCCGTTCTTGAATCGATTGCCGTTGGCCGATGAGATGACGACCGGCTTGGCAGGGCTGCGGCGGATGACGGTCGGCCCTTGCGCGAGTGTTTTGGTGACGACTGCGACTGCAGCGGTGCCGGTTGCGACGAACGCCCGGCGGCTTAGCTTGTTGTTCATCGAGTGCGAACGCTACTCGATTTTCTCACCCTTCGGAAGTTCTGAGTCACCCTTCGCCTCCATCTTCGGTCTTTCGACATTCCCGGCGGTCGGAACGATGATCTCGTTGGCGGTGACGTTGACGTCTTTCGAGACGATGATCGTCGGCTCTTCGTGAGGGGCTTCCGCGCGCTTCTCGGCAGCCTCACGCGCAATCTCAATCAGCGCGTTCGCGACCGCGTTGATGTCGAAAGGCTTCTTGATGACCCGCCGCACCATCGAGTCGTCGAGCGACGCGACGTCGCCATTCATGAGCGCGGTCGCAACGATCACGACCGGGCGGGGGTTGAGCGTGCTGATTCTTTGAACGAGCTCATAGCCGCTGAGCCGCGGCATCATCAGGTCGACGATCGCGATGTCGTACTGCTTGCGCTGCAGCATCTCCAGCGCCTGGAAACCATCCTTCGCGGTATCCACTTCGAACCCGGCGCGCTCCGCCACGCGGGCCAGAAGCCGCCGCACGGCCTTGTCGTCGTCGACAATCAAAAGCGGGGTCTTCTTTCGCGTTTCGTCCTTCACAGACGTTAATAACTGCAAGGACGATGCTCACTTCGAGCGATTATAAGTTTCTAATTATGATGGCTTTACAAATGATCAGCCTGCGTTTTCGAGGAGCGCTTTGTGCCACGAATTTCGGGCAGGTTTCTCCCAATCACCACCGCGAATTTTGCCGATCCGCTCGGCAAGAATGTCGAACACGACAGTATCCCCACGGCCGCGTTCGCTGAAGGCTCGGCGAGATACTGAAGTTACGCTGCCGGACGCATCGCGACAGAAAATGCGATTCGGATCGAGGATCGCGACGTCGAGCTCGGACTCGAGTTGGCGCAGCAGGCCGAACATCCGATCGATGGAGCATCCTGATGTTTCGGACCGTTGATCGACACCGATGACGAGAAAACTTCGGTGAACAATGTCGCGGCCGGAGACGATCGGCTCTCCGTGCGCGGACCAAACGTCCAGGAACTGATCGACGACCGAAAAAAGACGCGAGCTCTGGCGGGCATCCAGCGCCGGCGAAATACCGAAAATCCAGATGCGTGAATCGTCTGGCAACTGCGAAATGTCCACTCGAGGCATTCGATTACACTCCGGCTGTGAGCTTCGCAAAACTGGTGCAGCGGATCAAGGGCGGCGTGCAGCAACCCGAATTGCAACGCGATCCGCTTCGGCTCGCCACTGCCGCCATTCTGCTCGAAACGGCGTATGCCGACGGCGAATTCTCTCCGGCCGAAGATGGCGACGTGATCGGATATCTGAAACGTGCGTTTCAGCTGGATGACGAGACGGTTCGCGAACTGGTTGCCGAGGCGGCTGAGGTGCGGGGGCAGACGATCGATCATTTCGCGCTGACCAATTTCATTCGGAAAAACGCGACGTTGAGCGAGCGCATCGAAATCGTCAAAACGATGTGGCGGATCGTCTACTCCGATCGCAAGCTCACCGATTACGAAAACTACCTCGTCCGCAAGCTCGCCGACCTCCTCGGCCTCGAACACCACGTGATGATCGCGGCGAAAGTCAGCGTGCTCCAGGAAATCGGGATGAGCGCGTGATCGAGTCGCATCACGTCGCGATCATCGGAGCGGGACCCATCGGACTCGAGCTGGCAGTCGCACTCAAACAGGCCGGCATCGA
>JALYZI010000254.1 GCA_030948915.1 Acidobacteriota bacterium | reverse complement strand
ATCACTTCTTCGCGAGCGCTGAGGACCGTGACGGTTTGCTGGATGCGATTCTCAGGGCACCACAGTGACGGTGAGCGATTTTGTCACCCCGCCCGCGGTCGCGCTGAGTTGCACAGTCTTTTCAGCGGGACGCAGGCCGGGCGCGCGCGGTCGGGTACACTTCGCGCCGATGCCCGCGCGCCCGACCGACATCCGCCTCATCGTCTCCGACGTCGACGGCGTCTGGACCGACGGAAAGATCATCTATGCCGGCGAAACGCGCGAGATCAAGGAATTCAACGTCCGCGACGGCCTGGGCGCCAAGCTCGCGCAGCGCGTCGGTGTCGCGGTCGCGCTGCTGACCAGCCGCCACTCGCCGGCGCTGGTGCGCCGCGCGCGCGAGCTCGGGATCACCGAATTGCACCAGGGCTCGGCCGACAAACTGGTAGCCTGCGAACAACTGCTGCAGAAGATGATGTTGCGATTCGATCAGATGCTGTACATCGGCGATGATCTGCCGGATCTCGCGCCGATGTTGCACGCGGGGATCTCGGCCGCTCCTTCCGATGCCGCGACGGAAATCCGGGACGCCGCGTATTGGAAGTTAGAGAACCGCGGCGGACACGGGGCATTTCGCGAAATGGTCGAGCGCCTGCTGCGCGAGCGGGGCGACTGGGACTCCATCCTCGAGGACTTCAAGAGTGGGAAATCTGAAGCACAGAAGACTTAGAGGCCGCGTCATCGCGGCCGCCATCCGCGCACTGAATTTCGTCACCCGCAATCTTCCGCTCCCGATCCTCCGCGGCTGGGGCAACGCAGTGGGTCACCTCGGCTGGCACGTGTTAGGCCGATATCGCGCCCGCGCGCTGAGCAACATCGCGATTGCTTTTCCCGATTGGACCAATCGCCGGCGCCGCACCACCGTCCGCAAGATGTTCCACGCGCTCGGCGCATCGATGTTCGAGCTGGGCTGGCTCGTCAATCTCGATGTCGAGACGCTCCAGCGTACCACCGAGATCCACGGCGCGGAACATATCGACGAAGGGCTGGCCGCCGGAAAAGGGATGCTGATCTTCACCGGCCACTGCGGCAACTGGGAGTGGCTGGCCGCCACGGTGGCACTCCTCGGCCATCCGGCGACAATTCTGCAACGCGATCGCGACGAGCCCGATTTCAATCGCATCATCGTGCAACTGCACGAGCATTTCGGAATGCGGACGATCGGACGCGGATCGACCGCCGGCGCGCTGGAGATGTTTCGCGCGCTTCGCCGCGGCGGTCTGCTCGCGTTTCTGATCGATCAGAACATCCGAGCGGAAAGCGTGAAGGTGCCGTTCTTCGGGAAACCGGCGCTGACGCCGATCGGCCCCGCGAAACTCGCGGTGCGTGCCGAGGCGCCGGTGATGATCTGCTTCATCGAGAGGCGGAAGGGCAAGCAGATCGTGACGTTTCACAAGCCATTCACCGGAACCGATCCGGTGGAAATCACCGCGCGATTGACGGCCGCCATCGAGGAGCACATCCGCAAAGTTCCCGAGCAGTGGGTGTGGTTCCATCCGCGATGGAAGGAAAGGCCGAAGTGGGAGATTCAGGCGTCAGGCGTCGGGCGTCAGGCGTCGGGTGGGGCTGACGCCTGACTCCTATCTCAACAGATTTTTCAAAATGAAGATCGCATTCGCCGGTCGCTCCGCCAGCCGCCGCATCAGGTACGGATACCACTCCGTTCCGAACGGAATGTAGACCCGCATGCGCCAGCCTTCGCGCACCAGCTTCTGCTGCAGGTCGCGGCGCACTCCGTACAACATCTGAAATTCGAACTGATCGGCGGCGATCTTCTCGGTCGACGCGAACGCGATCGTCGCGTCGATCATTTTCGGATCGTGCGTCGCGATGCCGTGATACGTCCCGCTCTTCAGCAGGATGCGCATCAGCTTCACGAAGTTCGCGTCGACGTCTTCTTTTTTCTGAAACGCAATCTCGGGCGACTCTTTGTACGCCCCCTTGCAAAGTCGGATGCGAATCTTTTCCGAGCAGAGCGTCTCGACATCTTTTTCGCTGCGGAAGAGATACGACTGGATGACAGCGCCGACGCGTCCTGCGTGACCCGGCCGGCGGTGGAGCTCCCGCACGACCTGCAGCGTTTTCTCGGTGTACGGCGAGCCTTCCATATCGATGCGGACGAAGTTCTCGATCCTGGCGGCATGCTCGACGAGTTTCGATACGATTTCTCGTGACGATTGTTCATCGACGTCGAGACCCATGTGCGTGAGCTTCAGACTCACGTTCGCGTTGAGTTTCCGGGCCGCAATCTGATCGAGCATCTCGTGATACAGCGCGGCGCTCTCTTCGGCCTCGGCCACATTCGTGACGTTTTCGCCGAGGTTGTCGACGCTGACGGACATGCCATGGGAATTGGTGGCGGCGGTGGCAGTGAGCGCGTCCTCGACCGTCATGCCGGCGACGAAGCGGCTCGAAAGCCGCCGGCCGATGCGCGAGCGCTCGGCGAACGCGCGCAGCATTTTGCTTCCCGACAGTGCAATGAAAATCGATCGAAACATCAAGCCTTCGCGACGATCACGGCGCAAACGCGCGAAGCATTCCCGGACAGCAGCGCGTGCGCGCACGCGCGAAGTGTTTCGGCGGTGGTGCAGATGTCATCGACGATCAGGATCGAGCGATCGCGGACGCGGGGCGATGCTGCGAAAACTCCGCGTACATTTTCGGCGCGATCGCTTCGCGCGAGTGTCGATTGCGCGCTCCGCTCGATGCTCTTTCGCAGCATCGAAGGCTCGCACGGAATCCGGAGGCGCCGTCCGAGGGCGCGGGCGAGGAGCTCGGCCTGGTTGTAGCCGCGCTGGCGGAGTTTGGAGCGATGCATCGGGACGGGAACGATCGCATCGAAATCGCTGTCGCGCGATCGCACGGCCGACTCGAGCAATTCCGCGAGCGGCGTGTCGAGAAAATCGTGGCGCTCGAACTTGAACGCGTGCAGCAGGCGCTCCAGCGATCCTCGGTAATGCCCCCACGCTTCCGTCCAGCCGACCGGCAGCGGATCGTCGAGACACGCGATACAGCGGAATCCCGCGCCGCCTGCGCTCCATGGCATCGCGCACGAATCGCATTTCGCGCCGCTGATTTTCGGCAGTGCTGACCAGCACGCCCCGCAGCAGGACGCCTTCCGTTCGCGCCACGGCAACTCGCGCTCGCAGACGACGCACGAGGCGTGCAGAACGATTCGCGCCGTCTCGCGTCCCAAGATGGAGAGCGCCTCGAGCACGGGCGACATTGTAGTCGTTCGCCGTTTGCCGTTAGCCGTAAGCCGTTAGCCGTTAGCCGTTAGCTGTTTGCCGACCCGCCCACGGCTAACGGCCAACGGCTAACGGCCAACGGCCAACGTCCAACGTCCAACGTCCAACGTCCAACGGCTTACGAACGAAAAAGGAGATCGCGTATAGTGGGACATATGACGAAATCGGGATTCGCGCTGGCATTTCTGCTTCTTTTCACGGTGCCGGCGTTCGCACAAACATCGGAATTCGGCCTGCTGATCGGCGGAAGCAAACGCCTCATCAGCCGGAGCGATCAGGCACGGGGACTCGGCATCAGCGACAGCTTTAAATTCAGCAATTCAAACCGCGAGGTCTATTACGCCGTTCAACTCGAGCCGGGAACGTTCTTCAGAATCAACGGCGGACAGATCGAGGGACCGGTCGCATTTCAGTTCACGTCGGCAGCGGGCACCGCGGCACGCACCGACGTTCCGAAGGGAAAAGTCGAGCACGTCGATGCACTGATCGACTATCGCTTCTCCGAAGCGTTCGGGGCGACGGGATTGTTTGCGGGCGTTGGTCTTTATCGGCAACGCGCGACGCTGAGCGATCTCTCGATTCCGGTGGTGCAGCGTGGAGATCAGACCGAGACGAACTACGGATTTCAGGGCGGCATCAACGGCGACTTCCCGATCACGCGACGGACGGGATTCATTGCAGAGCTCGCGTATCACTGGATCAACTACAACTACAAAGTGCGGTATGTGACCCTGAGCGGCGGCCTACGTTTTCAGTTCTAGGGGCACGCGCCTTGCTCCATCAGTTCAAAAGGAGGTCCCATGCCCGAAAAGAAACAAGAGCCCGGTTCGCTTCGCACTGTTCGCGATGTGATGACCCCGAACCCAGCGAGCGTCTCTGAAAAAGACAGCATTACGCGCGTTGCGGAGATCATGAAGCGCGAAGATGCCGGCGTAGTGCCGGTGGTCGACGGCCGCAAGGTCATCGGCATGATTACCGATCGCGACATCGTCGTTCGTCTGATCGCGGAAGGAAAAGATCCTTCGAACGCGAAGGTCACCGACGCGATGAGCAAGAAGGTTCGCTCCGTCAGGGAAGAGACGCCCGTAAACGAGGTCCTTCAGTTGATGAGCCGCGAGCAGATCCGCCGCGTTCCGGTGACGAACAACAACAACGAGCTGATCGGGATCGTGTCGATCGGCGACATCGCCAGCGACTCGAAGGAAACCGTGAACGTCGGCCGGACCGTCGAAGACATCAGCGAAGCGCCCCCGAATAATTAACGCTCAATTACACTAGCGCGATGCAACGACTCGCACGCATCGCGCTGGTTCTTTTTCTACTCGCCCTCCCCGCCGCTGCCCAGAAGCGCGCGGTTACCGTCGACACCCACGCCGACACTCCCACCGAGTACATGGAGAAGCCATTCGACCTCGGCGCGTGGAACAGCCGCGGCCACTTCGATTACCAGCGCATGAAGGCCGGCGGCCTCGACGCCGAATTCTTCGCGGCCTACGTCCCCGCCAAATACGCGAAGCAGGGCGGCGCCGCCGCGTTCTGCATGAAGATCATGGAGACCATCCACGAGATGGTCGACAACTACCCGCAGTTTGTGCGATTCGCGCAGTCGACGTCCGACATCCGCAGGATCACCGGCGACGGCAAGCGCGCGATTCTCATCGGCATCGAAGGCGGTCACGCGATCGAAGACTCGCTCGAGCTGCTGCGCGGGTTCTATCGCTTCGGCGCGCGCTACATGACGCTCACGCACACCAACACCAACAACTGGGCCGACTCGTCGACCGACGAGGCCAGGCACAATGGCCTGACCCCATTCGGCAAGCAAGTGGTCCTCGAGATGAATCGCCTCGGCATGATGATCGACATCTCGCACGTCGCGGACAAGACGTTCTACGACGTGATGGAGACGTCGAAGGCGCCGGTGATCGCGTCGCATTCGTCGGCGCGCGTTTTCGCCGATCATCCCCGCGACATGACCGACGACATGTTCCGCGCGATCGCAAAAAATCATGGAGTGGTGCAGGTCAACTTCTATCCGGTGTTCCTCTCCACGGATGTGCTCAAGGCATCACGCGAGCGCGACGAGCGTTTGAAGCCGGCGATCGCGGAGCTGAAAATCAAGGATCCGGACGAGGGTCAGGCGTATCAGGAGGGGGTCAAGAAGTTGATGGATAAGAATCCGCTGCCGAAGATCCCGTACACCGTGATCGTCGATCACATCGATCACATCGTGAAGGTTGCCAACGTCGACACGGTCGGCATCGGATCGGACTTCGACGGCATCCCCGATACGCCAAAAGGAATGGAGGACGTCAGCAAACTTCCTGCGATTCGCGAGGAGTTGAAACGTCGCGGTTACAGTGACGCCGATATCCGCAAGATCATGGGCGAAAACCTGATGCGCGTGTTTGCCGAGGTCGAGAGGGTTGCCAGGCAGATGCAGAGTCAGGCGATCGGAAATGTCGGACGCTGACGCGCCGTTCATCAGATCGTGAAAAAAATCGTCCTTTCAATCGTGGCGATGGCCATGGCCGTCGCACTCCTTGCTGCAGATGCACCCGTGCCCGCACCGGCGCTCGGCGATCGCGCCGAGAAACTGATCAAAGACGGACTGCCAGTGTGCAGCGAGCCGGTGAAGATGACCCGCGTCGGACTGCAGCACAAGCTGCCGGTGAACATGACGGGCAACGTCATTCAGATCGAGAGCGACCGGCAGACGTGCGCCGGGCAATGGGTCGCCATCGTCTCGCGCGAGGGCGGCTTCTTCCTCGGCGTCCCCTGGTTCATCGACGGCGAGGCGCAGACGGTGGAGGCGAAAGTGAAGCGTTTCGCGTGGTCGAATCTGCAGCAGAACTTCGATCCGGTGATCGAGCGGAAGGCGTCGCGCGAAGGGTTGTACAAGATCACCCTCAATCAGACGACTGAGCGCGGAAAGCTGCCGATGACGGGCGAGATCGAGCCGGAGGGCGGCGTCCTGTTCTTCGGGCACTTCTATCCGCTCAATGAAGACATTCGCGAATCGCGGCTGAAGAATTTCGCGCCGTACATCGCCCAGTCGCCGTCGACGGGAGCTGGAGCGCCGATCGTCACGGTGATCGAGTTTTCCGACTTCGAATGTCCGTCGTGTCAGCACGCGTCGCACTACATGCAGCCGATTCTCGAAAAGTTTGGCGACAAGGTTCGGTACGTGCGCTTCGATCTGCCGCTGGTGACGATACATCCGTGGGCGTTTTCGGCGGCCATGGCGGGGCGTGCGATCTGGATGCAGAAGCCGGCGCTGTTCTGGGAGTACAAGGAGCAGGTCTACAAGAATCAGGAGAAGCTGAGCGCGTTCACGCTCGACGATTTCGCGCGCGGCTTCGCGTCAGATCACGATCTCGATCTGAAAAAGTACGATGCCGACATCGCGAATCCCGACATCCAGGCGTCACTCCTCAACGGCCTGGGCGCAGCGTTCTCGGGTGACATCCGGGCGACGCCGACGTACATGGTGAACGGCACGATTGTCGATGCAGGAAACGACGGAAAATACCTGATGGACTACGTCGCGGGGCTGATGAAGAAGTAGGGGCGCTGAAAACACCGCGTGATAACGTGACGCGCAATGGGACTCTTCTCGAAGGTCTTTGGTGCGTCCCCCACGCCGAAGCCAGCGCCCGTCGACGCGCATGTCGCCGGACGGCGCATTCTCATCGTCGACCCGAGCATCACGATCCAGAAGGTCATCGAGCTGTCGCTGCCCGGCGCGTCGATCGTCGCCGCTAAAGACGCAAAGGAAGCTGATGTCGCTCTGCGCACCGGGCGGTTCGACCTGCTGATCACGGCGGTCCTGCTCTCGGATCGCACGGGTTACGACCTCTGCTCCACGATCAAATCCTCCGGAACGACGCCGGTAATCCTGATGCACGGAAAGTTCGAGGCATTCGACCAGGACCGCGCGAAACAGTGCGGCGCGGACGCGATCCTCAGCAAGCCGTTTGAGCCATCCGCGCTAGCCACAGAAATCAATCGACTTCTCTTCTAACGCATGGCCGCGTTCGCATTCATCGTCGCAGTGATCATCGCCGCCATCGCGGTCACCGCTGGCGGGATCGCATGGATCCGGCGCGACCGCCTGCGCGCCCGAAGGTCCGCCGCACAAATACCGCTTCACGCTCTACGCGCTCGACATTCCGTCCATCGACGACGCCGGAACGCCGATGACATGGCGCAAACTCCGCTTCATCATCCGCACCAACATCCTTGGACAAACGTCGATCACCGGCTCGAGGAGGCACTCCTGAAATGTTCGCAATCGGCTTGACGCTCCTACTCGCGATAGCGCACCCGCCCATCAAACATCCGCCCGAGATCAACCTGCCGCCGGAAGCGGCAAGCAGAATCTATGCGGCCATCGACGCCGATCACATGAAGCCGACCGCCATCGAGATCGCAACCGTCGATCTCTTCGACATCACGCAGCCGGTCGTCCTCGTTTACGGCGATCTGAAAAAGAGCAGCGCTTCGGTGTGCCGAGGATCGGTTGTGACGTATGAGCAGAATGAGAGTACGCAGGCGTGGCAGCGCGTTCCCGTCGCGGCGTATGTCGTCGTTCCGGCGACCAATTGCCAGGCGCCGCCGAAGACCGCGTCCCGCATCATCATCGATGGGAAAGCATCCGTCACCGACGTCACCGGCATCGTCGCCGCTATCCGCGCCGGCCGCACCTCCGAAAAACTCGATCTGCCTGCGTTCACGCAAAGAGCCGCAATCAACGCGATCAAGGTTCAGAAGGATCAGGAAGTCGCATCGATTTCGAGTCCTCAAGGCGAACAGAAATCGCTACTCACGGTGAGAACCGGGAAGCAGTGGTCGATCGCCGCCGCGGGCAATGACATCGCATTACCGAATCCGCAATGAACGACGACGAACAGCAGATCCGAAAGGTCATCGAGCGTTGGCGCGATGCCAGCGCTGCGGGCTCGCCGCCTGTCCCGGATCTGCGGCGGGATCCCTTTTTTCATATCGCCTGCCACACGAGATCGAGAAATGCCTTCAGCATCCGGCCCGTCAGCCCCCAGATCTCATACTCGTGGTAGCGAAAAAAATACGCCGGAAATTTTCGATCTCGAAACGTGACGAAGCGGACCTCGGGCTGCGCGATGTCGAGCAGCGCCTCGATCGGCACCTCGAAGACCTCGGTGACTTCGGCTTCCTGCAGGACGTAGTCGATACGCTCCTGAATCACGCCGACGAACGGCGCGACGAGAAAGCCGCTGTTCGTGACGACATCGTCGAGCCGGCCAATGAGCTCCACCGCGCCTCGATGAATCCCCACTTCCTCCTCGGCCTCGCGAATCGCCGCCGCTTCGAGCGCTTCGCCTTCCTCGACCGCGCCGCCCGGAAATGCGATCTGGCCGCTGTGCGCGGCCAGATTCGCCGAGCGGCGTGAAAAGAGAATCGACCATTCGTCGTTGACGCGAACGATCGGAACGAGAACGCACGCGCGCCGATACTCCGCAGCAACGATCTCGATCGCAGGACGGCGGCCGAGGATCTGGCGGAGGCGGTCGAGCGAGGCGTCAGTGAACCGCGACACGCACCCACGCCTTCGGGTCGACCGCCGGAATTCCCTGCACCGCGTGAAACAAATCGAGCGGTTGTCCGCGCAACTCCAGCGGGAGGTCGATCGTGGCGCTGTCGCCCGGTTTCAGGTCACCAGGCAAGTCCAGCCAGTGGCCGTTCGCGACGATGTGGTATCCGGGCTCGCCGTAGGATCGCGCGCGGAGGGTCTCGTTGCCCGCGTTGCGGATTGTGATTGACGTCGCGTCGCGGCTTACCAGCTCGAGTTTTGGGAAGAGCGGAACTGAGCTACGGAGTCCTGCGTCCTGAGTCCTGAGTCCTGAGTCTTGCAGAGCCGCGAGATAGCCGGCGACTGTCAGTTCCATCCTTGCTTTTTGTTTCAGCCAGCGTTGCTGTGGCCCGGCGGGATCTTTGAGATCGCGCTTGAAGAAATCTGCGAGCTCGGCAACCTCGCGATCGCCGAACGGTATCTTCGCGACGCAGTCATCGGGCAGCTCCGCGAATTGTGCGTAGTCGCTCACGGCGACCGGCTTGCCGGCCTCGAATGCGCGAATCAACGTTCCCGATGTCTCGCCGGCAGTTGGATAGCGCAGATTCACGAGGCGATCCACTGCCGCAAAGTAAGCGTCGAAGTCTTCGTCGGAAACGTAGCCGGTGAACGTGACGCCCTCCGCGCCTAACGCGATGAGGTCGATGTTAGGCGCCGCCTCGCCGACCACTAGAAGCTGCAGATTGGGCATTGCGTACCGCGCTTCGGCGAACGCCTCCAGCACTACCTCGGAACGTTTCGCGGATGTGAGGAATCCGAACAGGCCGATCACGCGTTGCTCGTCGGTGAATCCATGCTTCGCGCGGATTTCATTGCGTCGCGATTTCGCTTCCTCGTGCGGCTCGTACGGATGCGGCACGACGTGAATCGGCGTGCGGACGCCGAGGTCGCGGAGGCGATCGGCGGAGTAGCGGTTGTGGACGATCACGGCGCGCGATCGATTCGCGACATCGATCGATGCCGGCAGCAGGAAATTTCCCATCTCGCTGTGCAACCCCGCCGCCCTCCCCCGCCCCCACGCCGCCCCCGCCGCCCCGTGGTTGGCCTCCAGCGCCGCGATGTAGCCCTCGACATCGCCGCGCGCGAGCGTCATCTCCACGATCAGATGATGTAAGACGATGTCGTGGAGAACGATGACTCCCGGATTTTTCATCGCTTCTTTGTAGATCCACTCGTGATGGGGGTTGTTGCCGAGTTGGTAGATTCGGTGGCCGGTGGCCGGTTGCCGGTCGTCGGTGATTACCTCGACTTCGATCTGTTTTTGCAAGGCCGGAATCAGCATCGAGGAGTAATGCGCGACGCCGCTCCGGGTCGGAGGCATTGGCGTGAACATCGCCAACCGGGAACCGGCCACCGGCAAGCGGTCACTCATTCCGCACTCGTCCGCGCGCGTTGCGCAAGGTACGCTTCCACGAAGCCGTCGAGATCGCCGTCTAACACCCGCTGCACGTCGCCGACGTCGTAACCCGTCCGCAAGTCCTTCGCGAGCTGATACGGCTGCAGGACGTACGATCGAATCTGCGATCCGAAAGCGATGTCCTTCTTCTCTCCTTCCAGCTTCTCCTGATCCGCCTGCCGCTTGTCGACCTCCAGCTGATACAGCCGCGCGCGCAGCAGCTTCATCGCGGTGTCGCGGTTCTTGTGCTGGCTGCGCTCGTTCTGACATGTGACGACGATGTTGGTCGGCAGATGCGTGATGCGCACCGCGGAATCGGTCACGTTGACGTGCTGGCCGCCGGCGCCGGACGATCGATAGGTATCCACGCGCAGATCCTTGTCGTTGATCTCGATCTCGATGTCTTCATCGATATCCGGATAAATGTAGACCGACGCGAACGATGTGTGCCGGCGTTTCGCTGCGTCGAACGGCGAGATGCGGACGAGGCGATGCACGCCATGCTCCGATTTCAGATAGCCGTAGGCGTAGTCGCCGCGGACCATCATCGTGGCGCTCTTGATTCCCGCTTCGTCGCCGGCCTGATACTCGACGGTCTCCGTCGTCCAGCCGCGGCGCTCCGCAAAACGGAGATACATCCGCAGCAGCATCTCGGCCCAGTCCTGCGATTCCGTACCGCCGGCACCGGGATGGATCGCAACGATGGCGTCGCGGTCGTCGTGCTCGCCGGAGAGCTTCATCGTCATCTCGATCTGCGTGACTTCCGATTCGAGCTGGCTGACCAGCGATTCGATGTCGGCGTCGACGTTCTCACCGTCGCGCTGCAGCTCCAGCAGCACGTCGAGCTCTTCCGATTTCGTGTTGAGGGACTCGCCGAGCGCGATGCGCTTCTCTATGCGCGAGCGCTTGCGTCCGACTTCCTGGGCCGCCTGCGGGTTGTCCCAGAATCCGGGAACGGAGATCTGCCGCTCGATCTCCTGCAGCGAGTTGCGCGCCGAATCGAGGTCAAAGATAGCTCCGGACGCTTTGGAGTCGGTCTTTGACGGCTGGGATCTTTGTGAGTGTTTCTTCTTTCATTTTTCTAAGTCCTGTGTCCTGCGTCCTGTGTCCTGCGTCCGTTTCCAGGCACGCAGGACGCAGGACTCAGGACGCAGGACCCCTCTTTCGGTACATGGCAAAAACCGTGATCGCGCAAGCAATCCACGCAAACCAGTCTCCGAGTTTGACATACAGCGTGGTCGTTTGCCGCGGCTGGAACCGCGCGTAGATAATGCCCTGCCGGTTCATCGGAATTTCCTCGACCACCCGGCCGGTCGGATCGACGAACGCCGAGATGCCGGTCGTCGCGGCGCGCAGCAGATAGCGATCGGTCTCCACCGCCCTCAGCCTGGCCTGATTCAAATGCTGCCTCGGCGCCGACGTTCCGTCGTACCAGGCATCATTCGTGATCGTCACCAGCACCTCCGCGCCGTGAATCACCTGTGTGCGCGGAATCATCGGAAAGACAATCTCGTAGCAGATCGCCGGACCGTAATGCAGCGCTCCGACCAGCGGCGTGTCCCTCGTCCCGAATTCGAAGTTGCCGACTTCGTGCACGAGCTTGCGCACGAAGAAAAGCATCTTGCGGAGCGGGACGTATTCGCCGAACGGAACGAGCCGCATCTTGTCGTAGTGGCCGATCGTCTTTCCGCCACTGACGAGGAACGCCGCGTTCCACACCGTGCTGGAGTTCTCCGGATCTTCGGCGACCGATCCGAGGATGATGTCGACGGCCGATTGGCGGGAGACGGACTCGATCGCGCTGCGATAGAAATCCGTCGTCGCGTACGAAAGAGGCACCGTCGATTCCGGCCAGATGACGACCGTGGCGCCGGCACGCGTCGCGGTGTCGGTCATGTCCATCATCCGCTTGAAGATTTCGATCAGGCTGGCCGCGCTCCATCGCATCTCCTGCGAGATGTTCGGTTGCAGGAGTGCGGCGGTGTACGTCGGGCCGATGCGCGTCCTCGCGATGAGTTTTTGAGCGACCAGGCCGGTCGCCCACCACACGAAGCAGAGAATCGTCACCGACGCCACAGCGATCGTGACGCGGATGCCGCGCGGCCGCGTTGCGATCAGCCATCCGATTGTGGCCGCTGGAATCCACATCAGGACGCCGAGGGCGTAGGGGCCGGCGACACGATCGAACTGAACGAGCGGTGTGTAATCGACGATCGCCGCTGCGGTCAGATTCCACGGAAAGCCGGTCAGCAGATATGTGCGCGCGTATTCGATCGCCGCCCACGCGAGCGGAATCAGAAGCCAGCGGCGGAAGTGATCGCCGGCGCGGATGCGATGAACCACAAGGCCGAACAGGCCGCCGTACAGGCCGAGGACCATGCAGAGCGCGATGAAGATGAGGACGCCGGTGATGTAGGGCAGACCTCCGTAGTGCGACATGACGCGCACGACCCACGGGACCATGATCAGCCACGCCGTGACCTGCGAGAGCCACCCGAAGAGGAATGCGTCGCGTGAACGCGTCGAACGCGAGAGAACGATGAAGAGCGGAATCGGCGCGATGAAGATCAGCCAGCCGATGCCGGCGTTCGGGAACGCCAGCGCGAAAAGAACGCCGGAGGTAATTGCGAGAAGGATAGGCATGGGTTGCGGGGTCTCGGGGTCTCGGGGTCTCGCAGTAGCGCACTCCGAGACCGCGCAACCGCGAGACCGCGAGACTACTTCTTGAACAGGGCGTCGAACGCCTTCCGCGCGTCGTCGGGCGTCTGCGGCTGTCGATGCTTGTCGGCGGCCAGGTCCCTGACGACCTTCGGCTGAAAGAACGTGCACTCGTTGCGGCCATGCTTGCTTGCGACGCGCGCCGTAATGTTCTCGCGGCATTCCCACAATGTCGTGGTGTCGAAGGAGCGGCAGTTGCCGCAGGTGTGCAGATCGGCCCCGCATTTCACGCAGGCTTCTTCGAAGGTCGGATCTTCGAGGCCGAGCCGCTGCTCACCGCATTTGTTGCACTTGAAGACTTCCGGACCGAACCCACCCGCCGTCCGCCCGCGCGGTGCCCCCTCCATGCGCTGGCGCTGCGGCTCGGGACGCGGACTCTGCGGCCGGTCGCCGCCGTTGTTGTTGTTGTTGGAACTGTATCCGCCGCCGTCCTGATAACCTTTGTGTTTGTACTTCCGATCTCCCACATTCACCTCACGAACAAGAAATAGAGTCCCCCGAGGATGAGAATCAAAGCGATGGCGAAGAGAATCAGCCGGATCGCAATCTGCGCCATCTTGAGGAGCACCCAGATGACAAGAACGACTACGAGAATCCCGATGAGCTCCTCGAGGCTGGGCATGTCGGGGTGCAGCTAGTGTAACACCAGCGCTAGACGATCAAACGCACAGGCTGCTCCAGGTATTGCCGAAGCGTTTTTAAGTACTCCGCGCCCGCCGCGCCGTCGACGACGCGGTGATCGCACGACATGGTGATCTTCATGCGGTCGCGGACGACGACCTGTTTGTCGATGACGACCGCCTGCGACGACGCCGCGCCGATCGCGAGAATCGCAACATTCGGTGGATTGATGATCGCCGTGAATTCCTCGATGCCCCACGCGCCTAGGCTCGAGATCGTGAACGTGGAGCCCTGGTACTCGTCGGGACGCAGCTTGCGATTCTTCGCTTTGTCGGCCAGCGTGCGCACGTCGTTCGCGATTTCCATGATTGATTTCTGATCCGCGTTGCGAACAACGGGAGTGATGAGACCTTCGGGCGTCGAGACCGCGACGCCGATGTGGATCTCGCCGTGTTGCGTGATCGCGTCATCGCCCCAGCTCGCGTTGACATTCGGATGATGACGGAGCGCGAGAGCGGCCGCGCGAATCACAAAATCATTCACACTAATCTTTGCGTTTTCGATCTCGTTGAGCTGCCGGCGCAGCGAGAGGAGATTCGTGACATCGTAGTCGGCGG
>JALYZI010000236.1 GCA_030948915.1 Acidobacteriota bacterium | reverse complement strand
CCGCGCGCCGCAACGAAGTGCGCACCATCACCGACATCGACATTCTGGCCTTTCGGTTTCCAAGCGGCTTGCCAATCGGCGATCCGACCGGCAAGCGGGCTCCGCAAGGTCTCGATGTCAGCGAGCTCGACTCCGGACTCGGCGTGCCGCCCGACGCCATCGACATGATCATCGGCGAAGTGAAAGAGGGCCGCGTGGGCATCAACATGGGAACGCGCGATCCGGAGGTTCTCAAAGTCGTGATCGGACGCCTCGGCGATGCCGGCAGCGAAATCGATCGCGTGGTCGGCGATCTGTTGCAGGATGGCGCAACGAAGCTGCCGACCGGCGTCAACATGCGCCTGGTCGCGTTCGGCGCCTTTCCGCCCGGCGCTCCCGTCCCTCCCTGCCGCATCATCAGCCTCGGACACGTGCTCGCATATCTGCAGGGTTACGTGCACCGCCACTGGAAAGTGCTTCGGCATCTCCAATTCAAGGATCCCGCGCTAGGATTCCTCATGACGATTGAGAAGGCACGGCGCGGACACGCCGGCCGCCGCGGCGAAGAAGGCGTCGAACTGGTGACGTCGCGAGAACCGCGGCGACGCGCATTTCCCCGCGCCAGGGTGCCAGGACGGAGAAGCCGATGAAAACAACACCGACCTACGACGATGCGAATCTGATTCTTCGGCTCTACGATTTGCGGCGCGAAGAAAAATTGCGCGCTGCGCGAAAGTGGATCGGATCGATGCCGGCGCTGACGTCACGCGACGAATGGCTGAGAGTCTGTCCGCCGGGATCGGAAGAGAACGCATACTTCCGAATGGTGACGACGTACTGGGAGATGGCGGCATCATTCGTCGCCAACGGCATCCTCAATCGCGAGCTCTTCTATCGCTCGAACAATATGGAGCTGCTGCTGGTCTGGGAAAAAATCCGAAGGTTCGTTCCGGAGCAGCGCGCGGCAATCAAAGATCCGCTGCGCTACAAACAGATCGAAGAGGTCGCAAAAGGATTCGTCGAGTATCTGAACGAGAACGCACCGGGGTTCTTTGACAATTGGGCGGCGGGACTCGCGCGCCCGGCACAACCGGTTGCAGCGGCTAGTCGGTGAGCTTCTTCATCAGATTGTTGACTTCGTTGTAGAGTCGGCGCACTTGCGGCTCTACCGCGAGTAGATGCGGCGGCACGCGATAGCGTTCGTCGCGCAGCATGTCCAGCAGCATGTCGCTCGCGAAGAGCATGTCAGCCAGCTTGTCGACCACCTGTTGTTGTAAAGGAAGTTGCCCCTCTTCGAAGATCGGCTCATCGAGGAAGGCAACGCTCTCGATGGCCTCGGCAAGATCATTCTCCGTGAATTCCTCTGCTTTGTATCGCACCCTGTATAGGAGTGATTTCCGTCATCAAGTCCCTACCCTCGATTTTGCAATTTCCCGAGGCAAAACGTGCGCTGCGTCACGCGAAAATGCGCGCGCGGCCTAACTGAAAGGACTCCGTTCATGAAAAGTTTACGGTCGTTTACCTGGATCGTGTTCGCAGCAGCGCTGCCTCTCATCGCGGCCGAAAAGTCAAGCGCTCCAACCGTCGTAGAGCGCGGAATGAAAATGTTCAGCGGCGACGCGATGAAGGCGCACGACAAGTTTCTTGCCAGCGATCTGCTCGAAGGACGCGGCCCCGGAACCCGCGGCGACGAGATCGCGCGGCAGTACATCGCGGCGCAGTTCGAGTCGTACGGGCTCGAGCCCGCCGGCGACAACGGCAGCTTCATCCAGCGCGTTCCGCTTCTCGGCATCCGCATGGACGCCGCCGACACGAATCTGTCGTTCGTGAAGGAAGGTGGCTCGACGATCGGTCCGCTGAAGCATCTCGACGAGTTCGTCGGAACGGATCAGTCGCAGAGCGCGAGCAGCACGCTCAACTCCGAGCTGGTTTTTGTCGGACACGGCGACGTCGCGCCCGAATATCGGTGGGACGATTACAAGGGTCTCGACGCGCACGGCAAGACGCTGATCATGCTGGTCGACGATCCACCTGCGACCGCGCAGGAGCCCGATCTCTTCAAAGGAAAAGCGCGCACGTACTACGGACGCTGGACTTACAAATACGAGATCGGAACTTCGAAGGGCGCCGACGGCGTCATCCTCATCCATACGAATGACGCCGCCGGCTATCCGTGGTCGGTCGTTCGCAATTCATGGGGCAGCGAGTCTTCGTATGTGAAACTCACTCCCGGCCAGCCCGCGTTGCACATCGCCGCCTGGATGACCGAGAAAGTTGCGAGCGATCTCTTCAAAGCAGCCGGCTACGATCTCGACACGCTCACGAAAGCGGCGGCATCGCGCGATTTCAAACCCGTTGCGCTCGGATTCAAACTGACCGGAACCATCGCGAGCAAGATTCGTCCCTTCGAAACCGGGAACGTCGTTGCGAAGATCACAGGCAGCGATCCGAAACTGCGCGACGAAGGCGTCCTCTACACCGCGCATCACGATCACCTCGGCATCGGACGACCCGATGAGCGCGGCGACGCAATTTACAACGGCGCAATCGACAACGCATCGGGCTGCGCGCTGCTGCTCGAGATGGCGCGCGTGTGGGCGAACACGAA
>JALYZI010000209.1 GCA_030948915.1 Acidobacteriota bacterium | reverse complement strand
TGGAGCTGCTCGTCAAGGCGGGATTGACGCCGGTCGAAGCGCTCATCGCCGCAACGTCGGCGCCGGCAACCGCTTTTCATCTCGCAGACCGCGGCCGCATCGCTCCGAAACTCCGCGCCGATCTCGTACTGGTCAATGGAGATCCAACCACCAACATCCTCGCGACGCGCGACATTGTCACGGTCTGGAAGGCCGGCGTTCCGCTCACCCGAACTCCGGAGACAAAAGAAGCGCAGGCGGCGGTCGACACGATCCCAGCCAGCAAACTCGAAGCCGGCGTCGTGAGCACTTTCGAATCGGGTTCGCCTGACGCGCTGATCGGAAGCATGTGGGTGATCTCCACCGACAGCTTCGTGGGCGGCACGTCGGCTGCGACGATGGATGTCGTCGACGGCGGCGCGAACGGCACTAAGAAGTCGCTGCACATTCACACCGATACGAAACCAGCGACAGCGTTCCCGTGGGCCGGCGCGATGATCTTCTTCGGATCAACACCGATGCGTCCCGTCGACCTGTCGTCGAAGAGCGGCTTCTCGTTTTTCGCCAAAGGCAATGTCGATATACGGCTGATGGTCTTCTCCATCAGCACAGGGCGCATTCCTCGAATGAAAACCGTGCACGCAGCCGCCGAATGGACCGAGATCAACGTCCCCTGGTCGGATTTCGGGTTTGATGCAAAGGACATCCAGGCGATTCTCTTCGGCGGCCCGGGCGCAGGTGCGGCCGATTTTCAGATCGATGAGCTGCGGCTGAGAGGACAATAGAGCCGATGTCCGCCTCACATACAGACAAGAACCACGGCTGGACGATCTACGTCTGGCTCGTCTATCTGTCGTTTTTCATCACATATCCGGCGCTGAAACCGCACACGACTGCCACCGAATGGACCGCAACCGCGGCGGGACTGGTCGTCTTTCTCGCCCTGTATTTCCGAGGATACCGAGTCGCGGGGCGCGATCTTTACCCGATCATCGCCGGCATCACGCTCCTCGGCCTCATCTTCTACCCGTTTAATCCGGGCGCCGGGACGTTCTTCATCTATGCGGCCGCGTTCGCGGGGCACACCGCGTCGGGCCGCATTGCATTCCGACTGACTCTCCTCGTCGAGCTCGTCCTCTGTCTCGAGATCTGGTACTTCCGCGTCGACGTTTACAACGCGGTCTGGCCCATCCTCTTCGCTGCGCTGATCGGAGCCGTGAACGCGCATTACTCGCAGGTCGATCGGTCCAATCAGCGCCTCCGCCTCGCGCAGGACGAGATCGAGCGTCTCGCAAAGCTTGCCGAGCGCGAGCGCATCGCCCGCGATCTCCACGATCTTCTCGGCCACACGCTCTCGCTCATCGTTTTGAAATCGGAGCTGGCCTCGAAGCTCTCCGAGCGCGATCCAGCGCGTGCACGCAACGAAATACGTGATGTCGAGCGCATTTCGCGCGACGCATTGAGTCAGGTCCGCCAGGCTGTCGGCGGCTATCGCAGTGCCGGTTTCTCGAAAGAGCTCTACGGAGCGAAGGAAATGTTGCGCGCGGCGTCCATCGAATGTACGACCGACGTCGAACAGATTGCGCTGGCTCCGTCGCAGGAAGCGATCCTGTCGCTCGCGATGCGCGAAGGCGTGACGAATGTCGTCCGGCACTCCGGCGCCGCGCATTGCACGATTCGGCTCGTGCGCGGCGATCGTGAACTGCGTCTGACAATCGCCGACGACGGCCGTGGAAGTTCCGAGGCCGAGGGCTTCGGTCTGATCGGGATGCGCGAACGCATCGCCGCGCTCGGCGGAACTCTGATCCGCGAAACCTCCGGGGGAACGACACTGACGATCGAACTTCCGCTCGATCGCGCCATGGAGCGCTCTGCGTGATCCGCGTCGTCGTCGCCGAGGATCAGGCAATGCTCCTCGGTGCGCTGGCGGCGCTGCTCGATATCGAAAGCGACATCGAAGTCATCGCGCGCGCTCCCGACGGTGAGGCGGCGCTGACCGTCGTCCGACGCGAACGGCCCGATGTTTTGCTCACCGACATCGAAATGCCGAAGATGACCGGCCTGGAACTGGCGAGCGCCGTCCGGCAGGAACAGCTTCCGACGCGCGTCGTCATCCTGACGACATTCGCGCGCTCCGGATACCTCCGCCGCGCTCTCGAGGCCGGCGCGTCCGGATATCTGCTGAAGGATTCTCCCGCCGAACAATTGGCGAATGCGATTCGACGCGTACATGCGGGCGGTCGTGTGATCGATCCCGAGCTGGCCGCCGAGGCGTGGACGGAGCCCGATCCGCTGACCGATCGTGAACGGCAGGTGTTGCGTCTGGCTGGAGAGGGAAAGAGCAGTGGCGACATTGCGGCCGCGCTGAATCTGTCCGAGGGCACGGTGCGCAACTATCTCTCGGAAGTGATCAGTAAGCTCGGCGCGCAGAACCGCATCGAAGCGGCGCGCATCGCGCGGGATCGCGGATGGTTATAGTGGAGCGCGAATGTCTGAGAAGTTCGACGTCGTCGTGATCGGTGGCGGCACGGCCGGTCTCGTGACGGCGTCCGGATGCGCGCGCCTCGGCCGTCGCGTGGCGCTGATCGAACGTGAGGCGCTGGGCGGCGATTGCCTTTGGACGGGCTGCGTTCCGACGAAAGCGCTGGTCGCTTCGGCAAGACTCGCACATCAGATGCGCCACGCCGATCGATGGGGACTCGATCCGGCCTCGCCGAAAATCAATCCGAAATCGATCATGGATTCGATGCGCGAGGCCCAGCGCATCGCCGGGAAGCACGACGATCCCGAAAAATTTCGCAAGCTCGGCATCGATGTCATCGAAGGCGCGGCGAGGCTCGCCGGCAACGACGCGGTCGAAGTGAACGGCCGCCGTCTCGAAGCGAAAGACATCGTGATCGCAACCGGGTCGCGCACCGCCATTCCGCAGATCGACGGCCTCGAAAAAACCGGGTTCATCGATCACGCCTCGTTTCTGAAACGCGATTCGTTTCCAGATTCCGTTCTGATCCTCGGCGGCGGCGCGATCGGAATCGAGTTCGCGCAGATGCTCTCTCGATTCGGAGGCGTGGTCGGCGTCATGGAAATGGCCGACGACATCCTTCCCCATGAGGATCCGGATGTCGTGGCCCGCGTGCGCCAGATGCTGCGCGACGAAGGCATCGAGATCCACCTTGGCTGGGCTGCCAAGTCCATCCGTGCCGACGGCGGACAAAAAATCGTGCGCATCGAGAACAAAACCGGCGAGACGCGCGAGATTCGGATCGACGAGATCTTCGTCGCTTCCGGCCGTCGCGGAAATATCGAGAATCTCGATCTGGAAAAAGCTGGCGTGAGAACCGAGCGGTCGTACGTCGTAGTGAACAAATACCTCGAGACCACAGCGCCGCGCATCTGGGCGTGCGGCGATGTGCACGGCAAGCTGCAGTTCACGCACGTCGCCGCGTACGAAGCGATCAAACTCGTTCGCAACATGCTGTTCCCCGGCAAGTCGGCTGTGAATTACGACGATGTGCCGTGGGCGCTCTACACCGATCCGGAAGTCGGCCACATCGGAATGACGGAACCGCAGGCTCGCGGCGCGTTCGGAGACGGCGTGCGCACTTACAATGTCGAGATGGCCGATGTCGACCGCGCCGTCGTCGATCGCGCGACGCAGGGTTTCATCAAGCTCGTCTGCGATGCCAAAGGACAGATCCTGGGCGCGCACGCAATGTGCACAAACGCATCAACGCTGATTGAGGAACTCGTCGTGGCGCGCAAGAAAAAGATGAGGATCGGCGATCTCGCGCAACTGATCTCACCCTATCCCTCGCTCGCCGACGCTGTTCAAAAAGCCGCGGCCACGTATTATCAGGATCTCAGCCGAAGCTGGCTCGGCGCCCTAGGCCGCCGGATCGCAGCCTGGTCTCAATGATATGTTGGAGGAATCATGAAGAAGATTCTTATCGTTCTCACCACAGCACTTCTGGCAATCGGATGCGCGAGCTCGCATCTTCCGTCGTCGATGGCCACGCTGCAGCCGAGCAGCGGCCAGACCGCGAAGGGAACCGTGCATCTCTCCGACGCCGGCGAAGGAAACGTGGACGTTCAGGTCGATCTGACCGGCGTGCCGCCTGGAACGCACGGCTTTCACATCCATGAGAAAGGCGATTGCGGCAACAACGGCCAGAACGCCGGCGGTCACTTCAATCCGACCAGCATGGTCCATGGAGCACCGGACGCCGTGTCGCATCACGCCGGCGATTTCGGGAACGTGACTGCCGATGCGAACGGCGAAGTGCACACCCGCATGACGACGCATTCGGTGTCGCTGAAGAGCGGCGAAGCGAACAACCCCGTCGGAAAAGCCGTGGTGCTCCACGAAAAAGCGGACGATCTAGTCGGGCAGCCTTCCGGCAACGCCGGTGCGCGCATCGCGTGCGGCGTGATCGAGATGATGTCGGCCGGCATGCATCCGTAAGTCATGAAGCGCCTCGCGATCGTTCCGCTTCTCCTCGCTGTCTCGTTCTGCCAGTCCTCGCAGCCGGGCAGCGGCACCGTCTCGCTTCCCGGCCACGGCGCGATCAGCGTTCAGGTCATGCCGAACCCGATCGTTGCCGTCTCCGCCGGCGGCAACAACTACGACTTTCCAGTCGATGTCCTCGTGCGTGAGACGGGCGGACGCGGCGTAACGGTCAGTCGCGTCACCGCCACCGTTTACGGTCCGGCCGGCATCAAGCTCGGCGACCAGTCGTGGGACGCCGCACAGATCAAGGACGCCGGTTTTCCCACGAATTTGCCGGGCAACGGCGATCTGCGATATCACTTCGTCCCGCGCAAGTCGGTTCCCGACGATCGCCTTTTCAGCAGCGTGCACGCTGAGCTTCGCGTCGACGCATACGACGACACGAACACGCCGACCAGCGCGACGACCAGCGTCTCCATCACGCGCTGAGACGCCGATGCGGCTGCGCGACGTCGTCCGCGAGCGAGGGCTGTGGCTGCTCGCGGCGTTGATCGCGGCACTCTTCTGGCGTCCGCTCATCTCGGAGACATTTTTCTTTCGCGACCTCTACCTGCTCATCTATCCGAAAAAACTCTTCCTCGCGACGGCAATTCGCGCCGGCGAGATTCCGCTCTGGGATCCGTACACGAACGGCGGACAGCCCTATCTCGCAAGCCCGGCGAATTTCGCATTTCACCCGACAAATCTGCTCTACCTGATCCTGCCGCCGATCGTCGCGTTCAACTGGATCCTGGTTCTTCACGTCGTCGCTTGCGCAGCTTTCGCGTACTGGCTCGCGCGGACGATCGGACTCAGCGCGACGGCCGCATGCATCACCGGAGCGATCTATGCGCTCTGCGGTTTCACCCTCTCTTCGCTCAACCTCATGCCTTGGATCCTCGGACTGCCCTGGATTCCGCTCACGATCGGCCTGCTGCATCGCGCGCTGCGCGACGACCGGTCCATTGCTCCTGTTGCAATCGCAGCTGCGATGCCGTTCTACGGCGGAGCGGCCGAAGTCGCGGTGATTCTGTTCGTAACGATGATCGTGTGGACGCTGCTGATCCGCGGCTCGCTGCGGCGTGTCACGATCGCGATTCTCTTTACGTTTGCGATCGGAGCGTTGCCGATGCTGCCGGCGACCAGCGTGATCGCGCAGTCGTCGCGTCGCGCGCGTCAGTCGTACGGCGCGTTCACGAGCTGGTCGGTCCATCCGCGCCGTCTTCCCGAGTTGATCGTGCCGCGCTACTTCGGTCCGACCGATACGCTCGATGATCGCGACTACTGGGGTCGCGCTTTCGAAACCGACGGCTTCCCGTACGTCTTGAGCATCTACTTCGGCGTGCCGGTGATGATCCTCGCGATCGCGGGAGCGCGGTCGCACAAGGGCCTCGCCTTGTTTGCGGGAATCGCGTTGCTGCTTTCGCTCGGAAAATGGCTGCCGGGATTCCGCCTCTTCTACGATGTGCCGCTCATCGCCACATTTCGCTATCCCGTGAAAGCGATTGCAGCCGCGTTGCTCCCGGTTGCGATTCTCGCGGGGTATGGCGTGGAGTCGATCGCTCGACGCTTCGCGACATTTGCGGCGATCGCGGGAGCAATGATCGCGTCGGTCGCGGTCGGACTCGCGCCGGCGCCGCTCGCGCGAAGTCTCGCGCACACGATCGTGTTCGCTGTGGCATTCGCGGCGGCGGCGTGGTTGCCGCGCCGGCGCGAGGTCGCGATGGCGGCGATTGTCGCTCTCGACCTCGCGATCGGCGGTGCCGGCGTCAACGTCTTCGCGCCGCGATCGATCTTCGACGAGCCACCGATCGCATCGACAGTTCGCAGCCTGATCGGCGGCGGCCGCTTTTACGCCGCGCCGCGTCCGATCGTGCTGCGCGCGCCGACCAATGAGCTTTTCTGGCTCGCGCGCTGGCAGATCGCGACTCTGAACGGTTACACCGCCGCGATGTTTCGAATCCCGGTGATCTACCACGCCGACTACGACGGTCTCGCGCCGTGGCGTATCGCGCGCATGTCGGACACGGTGAATCGCTTACCGTGGCCGCAAAGGCTGCCGCTGCTCGATCGGGGTGCCGTCACCGTTTTCACGACCATCGATTCGGTTCCGCTGCCCGAAGCCGGCGCACTTCCCGAGGCGCGATTACATCTGTATGTGAATCGAGCGGCGCAAACGGCGCGTTTTGTCGGGCCGTGCGCCGGTCCAGTGCGCATGGTGACGAGACGACTCAATGCCGCAGCGTACGAGGTCGACACGCCGTGCGACGGCACTGTCGTACTTTCGGAAGCGCTCTACGACGGATGGCGCACGCGCGTCGATGGCGCCGACGCTTCAGTGCTTCCGGCAGACTTTGCCTTCACCGGCGTCCCGGTGAAAAAGGGAAAGCACACCATCGAGCGCAGCTACTTTCCGCCACGACTGCTCGCGGGTGCACTCGTGACCGCGATCAGTTTGCTGTTGCTCGCGATTTTCGCGCGTCGAACTGCGAGAAAGGCCGCCACGAGCGCCAGCGTCACGAGCGAGATCATCCGCCCGACCACGAACGACTGAGGGAGATAGCGCAACCGCACGCTGTGCGTTCCGGCGGGAACGTACACGCCGAGAAATGCGTGGTTCGCGCGGAGCTCCTTCACGCGGCGATTGTCGACGTACGCGCGCCAGCCCGACCACGCCGGCTCGCTGATGATCACGAAGCCGGGCCGCTGCATCGTCACGTTCGCGTCGATGCCCGATTTGTTTCTCGCGACCGAAATGCTGCCCGGTCCATTCGCGCGGTCCTCCGGTCTTCCCGGCACGTAGAGCCACGCCCGATCCGCAAAGTCGGTCGCTTGTGCCATCGCATCCAGTTCCTCTTTCGAAGAGGAAACGAAAGTCACGTTGCGCGGAATGAACGCGCGAGGAAGCACGCGCGTGTTCTCGATGAGCCGCATCGAGATGTCCGACGACACTTCCTTCCAGCCAGGCGGAAGCGGCGCGCCGAGCTCGATGAGCGCGTAGCGAACGTTGATCATCGAGAGAAACGGCCGCGTGAGGTCGTTGACCTGCGGAAAGCTGCGCCCCTGGCGTTCGATCCACAGCGGAAACGTGTCGTTCAGCAGCGAAAGCGTCATCGGCGTCGACCCTCGAACATCTTCGAGTCCGTAGAGCGTCGCGGTGTTCGAGAGCAATGCGTACCCGGTGGGCGCGATGCGGAACGGCTCCGCGACGCGCTCCATCGGCTGAAAAAGGCCGAGCGGCGGGTACGCGATCGAGCGGGGATGCACCGGAATGAGCGAGCCATCGGCGATCGTGCGCTGCAGGAGCGTAAGCGCGAGCAGCGCGGGAAGCGCGATCTGTTTTCGCGCAGTCGCGATTACCACGGCAACGATGACGAGCGGAACGAGATCAGCAAACACGCGCGCGCGTTGTATGGGGGCGTCCGTTACGACCGCGCCGACAACGGCGGCCTCGATGACGATTCCCATCGCCGCGACCATCACCCATCGCGGCCAGGCATCGATGACGACCATCGCGAGCATCGCGAGCGCGAGCGGCACCGCCACAGCGAGCCGATCGTTCAACGTCGAGCTGAAGAGCGGCAACGCATGCAGCAGTTGTGCGATCGGCCAGGCGTTGACGCCGGCGAGAAACGCGACGATCGCCAGCGGAACGAAGAATTTCAGCTCGCGCCGCCGGACTGCGAACGGCGACGCGATGCCAAGGGCCAGGAGGATGCTGCCGGCGTCGGCGCGATTGAGCGGCAAATCTTCGGCCGTGTTGCGCAGAAAGGGAAAGAGATTTTGAAGCGTCTGCGCCCGCACGGCGCCGGGCGCGATCCTGAGCGGGATCTTCGCGAACATCGCGGTACGGACGAGGTGATCGTACGACTCGGGCGCGATATCGAGCAGCGGCAGCAGCGCGATGGCGGTGATCAGCAGCGCGAGCACGCCCGCGACGACCGCCGAAATGACAACATGCCCCAGGTTTTGTGCGCGCAGTAACTCGAACAGGCCGTATGCCAACGCGATCGCCGTCACGTGGAGGAGCGTCTCCGGATGGCCGGCGACGATTTCCAGCACGAACGCGACGATCAATAGCCCTGTCGATCGGATCGAGGGATCCCGAGCAACGCGGCGCGTCGCGAGAAGGACGCATGGGAAAAGCGCCCATGCGAGACCGACAGGCCACAGGATGAGCAAGGCGATCGGGCCGGAGAACGTCCAGGCAATCGCCGCGAAAAGCGCGGCTTCCATCGATGCGCCCAGCTCGCGCGCGAAGAGAAACGCGCCGAGTCCTGCCACGAAAAACGCGATCGCGCCGGTGTACGTGAAACTGAGCGCCGCCGGCAACAGACACGCGATCCACGTGAACGGGCTGTAGACCGCCGGCTGCATCCCGGCAGCCAGAATGTCGCCGCAGAACATGAAGCGATTCCACAGCGGCCACTCCCCTTCCGCGAACGACCGGCGAACGGCCTCGCGCCACGGAATCATTTGAAACGCGATGTCGGCAAGCGTCGGATTGTGCGTCGGTGGAACGTGCAGAGCGCCTCGATAGTCGTACAGCGGACGTGTCATGTACGGCATCTCGACCGGCGCGTAGACGCGTCCCGTCAGCAGCGCGCGGCCGGTGAAGCAAAGCGGAAGCAGCAGCAGAACGATTGCGGCGCCGCGCGAAATTGGAAGAACGTATCGATCTGCAAGCCACAACAGCAGTGCGGCTGTTGCGGCGTAGAGGACAGCCGTCACTCCACCCACTCAGCGATGAACAGATTCGTCTCGTGGCTCGCCGGGTCCGCACGATTCGAAGCCCAGACGATCAGTTTTCCGTCGGGACTGAACATCGGGAAGCCATCGAATCCCGCCGCCGTCGTGATCCGCTCCGGCGTACCACCGCTTTTCGAGATCAGCCACAGATCGAATTCGCGGCCTTTCGGATCGCCGGCGTTCGACGAATAGATGATGCGTTTTCCGTCGGGAGTGAAGAACGGGCAGAAATTCGCGGCTCCGGTTTGCGTCAACTGCCGGACGTTCGAACCGTCGGCGTTCATGACGAACAGCTCCATGACAGTTGGCTTGACGAGATGCTGTGCGAGCAGGGCGCGATATTCGTCGAGCGCGGCGCCCGTAGGATGGAATCCGCGAAAAACGATTTCCGTGCAATCGGCGTTGTAAAACGCGCCGCCGTCGTAGCCCGGCGAGTTTGTCAGGCGGCGCACGTTGCGCTTGTCATCCATCTCGTAGAGATCGAGATCGCCGTCGCGATCCGAAGTGAACACGAACTTGCCGCCCTTCGCGCACCACGTCGATTCGGCGTCGTAGCCGGCCGTCGTCGTGATGCGATGCGCGTCCGATCCGTCGGGATTCGCTTCGTAGATGTCGTAGGTCGGATAGACAGCCCAGACGTAGCCATGCGATCGATCCGCCGCGGGAGGACAATCCGCGCCGCCGGCTTCGGTCGACGAATAGATGATGCGATCGTCTTTCGGCGGAACGAAATAGCCGCACGTCGTGCGCCCTTTTCCGCTCGACACGCGCTTGCTCTCTCCGCTCTTCAGATCGAGGACGTACTCCTGATCGCAGGCCGCTCCCCGCGGTGTGGCCTGATAAATCAACCGCGTCCCATCGGCACTGAAATACGCCTCGGCATTCTCGCCGCCAAACGTGAGCTGGCGGATGTTCTTGAGGTGCTTTTCGCCCTCGAAGGTTTTTTCGAAGGGCTTGCCTGCCTTGATTGACAGTGCCGCCGGGGGCGGCGGCGCCCCACGCGTTCCCAAAGTTGCGCGGAGTTTTTTCTGCTCGCTGTTGCGGACCACCGTCACGTCGATTGTTTCGCCTGGCTTGTGATCCTGCAGCGCGAACGTCATGTCGTAGAGATTCTCGATGCGCGTTCCCGCCATCTGGATGATGCGATCGCCGCCGCGAATGCCGGCGAGATCCGCCGGGCCGCCGGCGCGAACATCCGCCAGCAGGACGCCGCCGGTCGCCGCTTCCATCGCGCGATAGTCGGGGATGGTGCCGAGGTAGGCGCCGTAGCCGCGGCTGTCGCCTTCGAGCGCGGGGGCGGCGGCCAGGCGCGCATATGTCGGCGTGACGTCGCCGCGAACGAGCCGCTCGACGACGTCGGTCGTGAACTCCGTCACGCGCGCCGCGCCCGCGTAGTTGAGCGAATTCCACTTGTCGTCCGGCGTGTGGTAGCGCTCGTGTGCGCCCGTGAAAAAGTGAACGACCGGGATTCGCTTCGCGTAAAAGCTCGTCTGATCCGACGGGCCGTAACCGTCGCCGCGCGCTGCGACTTTCAGATGTGCAGTTGTTGCCGCCGATTCGAGCGCCGGTTTCCACTCCGCGGCGGTATCGGCGCCGAGCGCCGCGAGCTGATCGTCGCGAAGCATGCCGACCATGTCGAGATTGACCATCGCGACGACGTGATCGAGCGCCACCGGCGAGTGATCGACGAACCATGACGATCCGCCGAGGCCGACTTCCTCCGCGGAGAAGAGCACTGCGACAAACGTCCGATGGTTGCGCGAGTTTGCGAAATCGTGCGCGACCTTTCGCGCCGCAAGAAGGACCGCGACGGAGCCCGACGCGTTGTCGTCGGCGCCGTTGTGTATCGCATGAAGATTCGGTTTCATCGATCCTTCGCCGCCGTAGCCGAGGTGATCGTAGTGCGCGCCGAGGATGACGACCTCGCGCGCGAGCGGGCCCGCCCCCGGAAGCATTCCCGCCAGATTTGCCGTCTGCGCGTACGTGGTGCGAAGGCTGACGCGGCCATCGACGTCGACTGGAAGCACGCGCGATCGCGGCTTCAGATCGGCATCGACATCCTTTTGAAATTGCGTGAGGTCGATTCCCCACTTTTGCGCGACGGACGTCTTCACCTGCAGAACCGGAATGCCGGCAGGACTCTGCGGTCCATCATTCTTGAGGACCGGCAGGAATTCCTTTCCTTCGTCCTGCGCCGGGCCGGTGACGAATACGACGGCCACCGCGCCGCGCTCGCGAGCCTGCAGCACTTTGTAGCGCATCGCGGACCATCGGCTCGGACGCTTGCCGTCGAATACCGAGTTCTCGTCGCGCTCCTGCGGCTCATAGCGCAGCATCAGCGCGACTTTTCCCTTCAGATCGATGCCCGCGAAATCGTCGTAATTGAGCGGCGTAGCGGCGATTCCATATCCAACGAACGCGAGAGGTCCGTGAAAGGACGCAGAGCTCGACATTCCGAGCGGCGTCCACTCCGCCTCTGCCAGGCCGGCGACACGATTGCCCTCCGCGCGCGCGACGCCGATCTTCACGCGGAACGGCTGACGGTACGAACGATCAGAAAATGCCGGCTTCAGCGTCGTCGCGCGCAGTTGTCCTTCGATCCAGTCGGCAGCCCGCTCGATCCCCTGCGTTCCGAGTCCGCGGCCTTCCATGCGATCGGACGCGAGGACTTTCACATCGGCCTGAAACTGCCGGGCGAGCGTAATGGCGAGCAGGAGTGTGATCACGGCGCCATTATCTAACCTCTTGCTATCATTCGCGCGAAATGCCTGGTCCGATCGGCGACTTCATCCGACAGCACTTCCGTCACTTCAACGCCGCCGCGTTGCGCGCTGCGGCCGACGACTACATCCGCCACCTCGATCAAGGCGGATCGATGCTGGTGACGATCGCCGGCGCGATGTCGACCGCCGAGATCGGACTCTCGCTCGCGGAGATGATCCGCCGTGGAAAAGTCCAGGGCATCAGTTGCACGGGCGCGAACCTCGAGGAAGACATCTTCAACCTCGTGGCGCACGATCATTACGTGAGGGTGCCGCACTATCGGCAGTTGCGGCCCGAGGATGAAAAAGCGCTGCTCGACCGCCACATGAATCGCGTGACCGACACCTGCATCCCCGAGGGTGAGGCCATGCGGCGGATCGAGTCGGCGGTGCTGCGCCACTGGGTCGAGAAGGATCGCAAAGGCGAGCGGCTGTTTCCGCATCAGTTCATGTACGAGATCATTCGCGACGGTTCGATCAAACAGCACTATCAGATCGATCCGAAGGACTCGTGGATGGTGGCGGCCGCCGAAAAAAATCTCCCCATGTTCGTTCCCGGCTGGGAAGACTCCACCCTCGGCAACATGTACTCGGGGCATTGCATCTCGGGCGACGTCAAGAACGTGCACACGGTGCGCACCGGAATTGAGTACATGATTGAGTTAGCAGATTGGTATACGAAAACAAGTGTTAAAAGCTCGATCGGGTTCTTTCAGATCGGCGGCGGGATCGCGGGCGATTTTCCAATCTGCGTTGTTCCGATGCTCCATCAGGACCTCCAGCGCACCGGGATTCCGTTGTGGGGCTACTTCTGCCAGATCAGCGATTCGACGACCAGCTATGGCTCGTACTCCGGCGCCGTCCCCAACGAGAAGATCACGTGGGGCAAGCTGGGCGTGGATACACCGAAGCACATCGTCGAGTCCGACGCCTCGATCGTCGTGCCGCTGATGTTCGCGTACATCCTCGGCTGGTGACGAGCATCGCGGCCGAGGGGACGGCCATGAAGAGTTCTCAAGACCCGGAAACCATAGGTGTGAGTCTTGCTGACAACAATAGTGGAGTGACGTGAAGCTCCAATTTTGCGGAAAGGAGGTGCTGTCAAGATGGCCAAGAAAAGCAGGGGCGGCCGAATGACCGCAGCCAAGAAGCGAGCGGCGAAGTCACCGGGTGGCAAGGGTAAGGTCAAAGACCGCAAGGCAGGTCGAAAGATCATGAAGACCTGAGAAACACTTGTAGTGAAATGTCGTTCTTTGCTCCGCCGTCGATCGGCCGGCTTCGGAGACAAGGTGGTATCGTCCCACAACTCCTTGCTCGATACGTCATCGTCGTACGGAGGCATTCATGAAATCGCGCCCTGCCCGCGGGCAGTTTTCCGGCGCAGCGCTGGTGTTGCTTCTCCTCAGTTGCAATGGGGATTCCCCCACCGCGCCGAGGGCGCAGCCGCCGGCGCAAACTGAGCCGCCGGCCGCCGCCACCGGAGTTGTGTCGGGGTTCGTCCTCGACCCATCGGGCGTTTGCCTTCCCGGAGCAGTAGTGGAAGTGCTGGATGGTGCCCGCGTCGGCGACAAGTCGACACATAAAGGCGTGTGCGGCGCGTGGGATTACGGCGTGGAGGGGTATTCGCTAAGGCTGCCTGACGGCATCAAGGTCCGGCTACGCGCCTCGAAGGCGGGCTACCGATCGAAGGAAGAGACCGTACTGGCGCCGGCAGGCCGAGCGGACTTTGTGCTCACGCCAGAGTAGCGGTTGCCTTCGGGCACCTTCCGGGGCCCGGCGGCGTCTGAAATGACGATGGACTTGCCACACTGCCAACATTCCGAAGAGCGCGACCCGACGGATGTCGCAACCGAGTTCCTGGCCTCCGACCACGCCGACTTTTACTTTGCGGTCTCAGAAGACTTCTACGAAGTCGAGGAGCAAGAGCTCTTCGAGGAGATTTACGCGGAATACGAAGCAGCATTCACGCGTCGCCGGTGCGCTAAAACAAAAGTTTGGGCCTCCCACGTTCGACGGCTCATGGCAAGACGCCGAGTATCCCGAGTGGGCAGTCGGCGAACGCGTCGTTGTGTGGGACAAGCCGGAACCCATCTATCTGCGACTACACCACGAGGACCGTGAACTCCCGATCATTCTGGCGCTGTCCCGTGTTCATCCGGACGCTGACTAGTCGCTGATTCTTCAGCGTATGTGCTCCGGACTCCCGTGCAACCGGGTCATCCGTCAGGCCGTCCGTGGACCCGACGGCATCAGCCGCCGGAGCGCGCGCGAAACGCAATGTAGACAAGGATGACGACGATTACCAGAAGAGCAAGACGTCCCATTCCCATCATTCGGGAATGAGAAACCGGTCGCGTTCCCTTCGGTTTGATCCCGGTCACGGCGGCAACGGCCGCGATGACGACTGCGAGGCCGAGCCATACAAGCCAGTTCATGGAACGGCCTGCTACAAGATCCGCGCCAGTCGCGCTCGTTCGGACCGCAGCCTAACTCTGCGCTGCAGTGGCTCATAAGCGCCCGAGATAGGCGAGGAGCGCCGGCCGCTCATCCTTTGTGACGAATCCGCGATCGACATCCAGACCGTTCGACGAGATAAACGGGGGCAGGCCCGGCGGCGGATTCAATCGCGCCGCGCGCTTGAAGAGCGCGTCGTAATGGTCGAGGACCTCTTCCATCGTTGCCGCGGAGTTGTTGTGAAAATACGGAGCAGTCTTGCTGATCCCGCGCAGTTGCGTGATATCCATGACCCCCAGGTCCGCCGGTTGGCCGGTGAGAAGAAGCCGGCCGGGGTCCGAGGTCGTGGCGAATTGGAAGGTGCCATTGGCGAGCGTGATGCGATACGTGCGCGCATTGCGCGCAAGCCGCTGGGGACAGGGCGAGAAGTCGTCCGGCGCCGCCGGGCGCGGGCAGGCCGTCTGAATGTTGTGATACCGCACGATCGGACGTGCGAAATTCGTCTCCGGAGTCGACGTCCCCGGATGCAATTTGCCGCCGTGGCACTGACCGCAAGCGCGGTCGAACACGACCTTGCCCTGCTGCTCCAGCGCGTTCAGCTTCGGGTCAGGATCAGGGAGTGACGCCGGATCGGAGAGGATTGCCTCGGCCAGCGCCGCAACGCGCGGCGAAGAAAAGAGCGTCTGCTCGAAAGCCGCGAGGTCATCGAGCATGCGCGCCGGCGGCTCGGAAAGCACTTGCGCATGTCCGAGCAGCGCACCGCGGGCCTGTTCCTGCAGACTGCCAAAGCGTGCGTCGTGCTGGTAGCCGCCCCGCAGGTTCGGTCCGTTCGCCTCCTGCCCCATGATCGGAACGCGCACTGCGCCGGGCGGCCAGACCGGGGCCACCGCATCAGGTCCGCTGATCGCGACATTGAAGATCGGCATGACGGCGCGCCACAGATCAACCGAGGTGTCGTTAGTCGGCTCATGCGTGATCGGATCGACGAGCTTGACGTTGGCCGGCAGGGGCATCGTCACGCGTACGAGTCCGT
>JALYZI010000170.1 GCA_030948915.1 Acidobacteriota bacterium | reverse complement strand
GTCGCGTAGAAATCCATGGAGCCTGCGATCCGCGTAACCGGCGCGACGTGCAGCCGCTTCAGATGAGCGCCGGCGGGCGGCTCGGTCGCGGCAAACGATGGAGGATGGCCGGCGCTGTCCCATCCGGAGGCGCGCAGATGTGCCTTTCCGGCGTCATCGAAATCAATCGGCAGATGTCGAAAGCACATTCATCTCTAATCATGACGGATATGCGAAGGTCGGTCGACCCAGAGGATCGAGCTCCAGCGCCGGCCCCTCACCCTGCCAGTGCCGGACGAGCGTCGTCAGCGTGGAGATGAACACGGGAGGAACCGAGCAACCTGGAAGATGAATGATCGGCATTCCTGCCCGGCTGCGGAAACGAAATCCGACGATCGATTCGATTCCTTTCGCGCCGCTCGGATTGCTCTCGTCGCTGTGCGGCCCACCGAAGACTCCGCAATCGCCGATGGCGATGACAATCTCCGCGCCGCCTGCGAGCCGGCGTACCCACTCGGCGATGTCGATGAGCTTCTCGCCTTCTTCCCCGATCGAGGCGAAAGATCCGGAAGCCAGCTCGCGGGGCACCGAGCTCTCCATCACCAGGACATAAGGATCCGACGCGCCGGCCGCCGCGGCCCGGAGAAGATCGACGAACGCCGAGCCTTCTTCGAATGACAGCAGCGGATGGACCAGACGGATTCGCGGCAGACCTTCGACGCGGCCGAGGAGGAGGTCTTCGATGGCGACGTCGGCATCGTCGCCTAACACGGAGATCGAACATCCGTCGCAACTCGCGCCGGTCAGCCAGATGAGGTTCAGTTCAGAAAGCGCGCCGCTCACGTCGAGAGGGAAACACCGCGCGCGGTCGCGATGACCTGCAGGAGCTTGTCGGCTTGCACCGGCTTCTGCATGAACGTGAAGGCGGTCGCCCCTCCGGTGAGACGCAACATCGGCGGTTGATCGGGAGGGACCAGCACGACCAGCCGGATTCCACGATGCGCGCGCGTCATGGCTTCCAGACTCGACATGTCCGTCTTGCTCGAATCGACAACCGCCACATCGATGTTATTCGCCTGCAGTGCTTCGATTGCCGCGGCCGGCGAAGCGACCACCCGCGTTCGAATGTGACTGGTCTGGAGCATTTCTGCGATCGCTTCCGCTTCCGAGTCGACGATCAGCACCACCGGCGCCGTGATGGCGCGTCCGACGATCGCCAGGAGGGCACGAGGGTCGAATGGTTTCGACACGACGGTGTACGCCCCGTGCCGCAGCGCCTTGTGCATCAGGTCATTCGCGCTGTATCCGGTAATCATGATGCAGGGAACGTCCGGCCGGATGGCGCGAGCTTTCTCCAGAAAATCAGCGCCATTCATTTTCGGCATGATGATGTCGCAGATGATGACGCCGATCGTCGGATCGCTCTGCAACTGTTGAATCCCCTCCAGCCCGTCAGCGGCTTCCACCACGCGATAACCTGCAACCTCGACATTCAAAGCCAGGGCGCGGCGAAGCGAGCTGTCGTCATCGACGATCAGAACGGTCGAGCCAGTCATCCGCCCTACGTTGTGCAATTCTCCAGCCCGATAGCGGGACGCCCCCCGCCGCCTACAACGCGCGCATGAAAGTCACCAGATCTTTCTTCTCCTGATCGCTCACCTTGACGCCGAGGATCAGATCGAAGAATTCGACAGTGTCGTCGAGCGTCATCAGGCGTCCGTCGTGAAGGTACGGCGGCGAATCCTTGATGCCGCGCAAGGGGAAGGTCTTGATCTTCCCGTCCATGACGGCCATGTGATTGCGGATCATCTTCGGCTCGAAGAAGCGGCCGGTCTGCAGGTCGTGCATGCTCCCGTCGGTGTAGTACGGCGGCACGTGGCATGTCGAGCACTGCGCCTTTTCCGAAGAATAGTTGCTGCCCGCGCATCTCGGCCGGCGTGGCTTTGGCGGGATCGAGCTTCCCATCCACTCCGAGTTTCGGTGCGGGCGGAACTCCAGCGGATTCACACCCTTCCTGGTGGCGGTGATCGGGTCGCCATCGAAATACGCGGCCCGCTGCTCGAACTCGGTGAAGTCCTCCACAGATTTGAGAGCGCGCTGCGATCCGAACAGCCGCTGAATGTTCACGCCGCGCAGACTGGGCGTCTCGATCCGATGCCGGAATTCCTGCGGCCGGATGTCTCCAACCAGATGCGCTGCTCCGTTGGTGTGTCCATTGACGTGACAGTCGAGGCACGTGACTCCGAGGCTCGGCCGCACGGACCGCCGATCTTCGGTAGCGTTGAACTGCTGCTGGGGAAACGGCGTGAGCAGAATCCGCAGCCCCTCGAGCTGCTTGGGATTGAGGATGCCGGAAAAGATCTCGTTGAAATTCTCACTGGTGACGAGCTTTCCCTGCGAGACGTCGCCGAGGTCGGGACGCGTAGTGAGGAAGATGGGCGGCGGGAACTCTGGCAGGAATAGATCGGGGATGTCGAAGTCGAGGTCGAAGCGCGTGAGATCACGGTCGGTCTGCCGCTTGACCTCGTCGATGTGGAACTGCGGGAAGAGCATGCCTCCCTCGGGATGATTCGGATGCGGAAGCGGCATGAAGCCGAGGGGCCACGCGCCGCGGCTGCGGATCTCGGCGGGTGACATCGCGGCGAGTTGCTGCCACGTGACCCCGGCGGACAGCTTGACGCGCACGCCATCCTGAACGGCTTTGCCGCGCGTCATCGTCACGCCGGCAGCAGCGCGATCGGCCAGGTCGTAGCGCTCTGCGAGATGTTGCCGAGCGTCGCGCATGATCGCGGTCTTCTCCGCCGACATCTTCCGCAGCGTGGCCGCGAATTTTACTTTCGCATCCTCGGCGACTGGTGGCTTCTTTTCCGGTTCCTGAGCGACGACGAAAAGCGCGCACATGACGGCAACAGCAAACAACAGGGGCCGGGCAGTTCGCATGAACATCTCCTGTCTCGAAATAGGCTCCGCGAAAATATTTATCCGTCCTCGACTCACGTCAAGAGAAAACTTCGCCGCCGACGAGGCTGCTAGAATGCGCGGACATGCGGAGGGTAGCGATGAGGAAATCTTCCGTGAGTGCTGTCGCACTGCTGGCCGTTGGTGCAGTGGCGAATGCAAAGGAGAAGGCGCCCTATCAGGACTTCGGCGGCTTTCCGCTGGTCCCGGATCCGAAGCTCGGGCACTGGGCAGCGATGCTCGAAGGAAATCGAGGGCGATAAGTTTCACACCTGGCCTGGCTCGTCGCCCTGATCCAGATTCTGGGGATCGTCAGCGCGATCCGCGCGGTGATGGACGCACGCACGGCTCAAGGCGCGGTCGCGTGGGCGGTCGCCCTGATCGGATTTCCGAGCATCGCACTTCCGCTCTACTGGATCTTCGGGAGGAGCAAATTCGAAGGCTACGTGATCGCGCGCCGCAGCGATCTCTCGCAAGCGACTCCGATCGCGAAGAAAGCGTACGCCGCGCTGGTCGAACGGGGTTTGCTGGTCCGCACCGAACACGCGCGAGAACTGCCGTTCGAGCGCCTGGCGAAACTCCCGTTCACGACCGGCAATGATGCGGAGTTGTTGATCGACGGCGACGCGACGTTTGCGTCGATCTTCGCGGGGATCGAAAGCGCGCGCGATTACGTCCTGGTGCAGTTCTATATTCTTCGCGACGACACAATCGGCCGCGAGCTTCAGAAGCGTCTGCTCGAGCGCGTGCGGGCCGGCGTGCGGGTTTACGTCCTCTACGACGAAATCGGCAGCCATGACCTTTCCCGACGCTGCGTCATGCGGATGCGCGAGGGAGGGATTCACGTCGCGTCGTTCCATACCGTTGGCGGCCGCGCCAATCGATTCCAACTGAATTTTCGGAATCACCGAAAGATCGTGGTCGTCGACGGGCTTGTCGCCTGGATCGGCGGTCTCAACGTCGGCGACGAATACCTCGGCCGCGACTCGAACGTCGGATTCTGGCGCGACACGCACGTTCGCGTGGAAGGGCCGGTCGCGCAATCGGTGCAGGTCGCGTTCCTCGAGGACTGGCACTGGGCATCCGACGAATTCCCTGAGCTCAACTGGGATCCACGTCCGGCAGCCAATGGTGCGCGCCGCGCAATTCTTGCCCTCCCGAGCGGTCCGGCTGACGAATTGGAGTCGTGCACGCTGTTCTTCATCGCCCTGATCAACGCAGCGACCTCGCGGCTTTGGATCGCCAGTCCGTACTTTGTGCCTGACGAGCAGTTCATCACGGCGCTGCAATTGGCGGCGCTGCGCGGAGTAGACGTCCGCATCATGTTTCCGAAGAAGTCCGACAATCTGCTGGTCAGCCTCTCGGTCTGGTCTTATCTCGATGATCTCGAGAAAGTCGGCATCCAGGTTTACCAATACACGCGCGGCTTCATGCACCAGAAGGTCACGCTCATCGACGACGCGGCTTGCACCATCGGAACCGCGAACTTCGACAACCGCTCGTTCCGGCTGAACTTCGAGATCACGATTGCGATCGCCGACGGCGACTTTGCCTCACAGGTGCGAGCGATGCTGGAGACCGACTTTGCGAATTCGGATCGGATCACGACCGCCGAACTTGCCGCGCGTTCCTTCGCATTCCGGCTGGCCACGCGCGCTGCACGCCTCGCCGCGCCCGTGCAGTAAGTGCCCAAAATCGGAACATTGCGACCGCCGTAACGCTTCGCGACTTATCCATATATAGGATCGGCTCTGCGAATCGCTCAGTGAGCCTCGTCCGCCGTTGCTCCATAGATGACCGGCACCTTGATGCCGTTCATGCGGAGATACACGGTCAACTGCCCGCGATGATGCGCGAGATGACTCAGCACTGCCCCGCTGATCATCACGTACCTTGGCGCTTCGCTCAGAATGCGTTCGCCGAAACGCAGCTTCCACCTGGTCATCAGATGTTCATCCGTCGTGTTCGACAGTGCGCGTCGGGCGGTGTCGATCGACTTGTCGAGCAATTCGATCAGCTCGCGATTCGTGCTCGTCGGGGCCGACCCGCCCTCCCCCGCCCCGATATCCAGCTCGTCCTTTTCGATCATCGTCGCGATCCATGACGGCATGCTGGCGATGAGCGACGCGAGATTTCCGAGCGCCATCGATTTTGGATGCGGCTTCCACTGCGCGCGGTCCGGCGGCACGCGTTCCAGCGCGCGCCGCGTGATGGGAGTCTCGCGTTCGAGCTGGCCGAGGAACATCTCCGTCAATTTCATTTGCGGGACCTACTTTCTCTCGTTTTTCCAGTTGCGCGATTATCTTCCTCCGGCTAAAAGCCCGCGCGACCGGCCGGCTGAAAGCCGGCGCTCCTTACTTTCCCGACGCGAGGATGCGTTCGATGATTTGCGGATTGTCGGGCAGAAGGCCGGATCGGGGCAGTCGCGGCGTCAACTCGCGCCAGCCAAGCTCCATCCGGAAAGCTCGCGCGAAGAGCGGCAGCGATTCATCGACGCGGTTCATGTTCACGAGCGCCACCGCGTGCCAGAAAATCATCTCCGCCATTCGGCTTTCAGGAACTCCTGATGTCGTCGCCGCGATCTGCTCTGCAGCGGCGTACTCGCGCAATGCGCTGTCATTGTCCTTCTTCTCGGTCGCGAGATCGCCGGCATTCATGTGGTTGTACGCGCGCTGCAGGGCGACGAGACGCCGCAGCTCAACGAGCGGGAGCGGGTGATCGTCAACGCGCAAATCGAAAATGCGATCCTGCCAGGGCTTGCCCGTCGATTTCGCGCTGACGACGATGAGGGCCGCCGACTGCTTGCCGCGAATGTCGCCGCCGGCCGCTTGCGCCCCGTCGAGCGCCGCCAGCAGACGATCGGTGAGATCACCCTTCGATTCGGAATAGGCCTTCGCCATCGCGGGCCAGATCCTGTCATTCGACATCAGATTCGCCTGCACGGCGAAGTCATGTCCGATGGTGAGCGTTCCGCCGGCCGAGCCACAATCCGATTTGGAGCTGGTCACAGTTTTTCCGGCGAGACCGCCGGCGGCCAGGATGTCGCGCGCGCCGGTGAACGTGGCGACGTTTCCGTCGGCATCGATCATCGCGACCTGGCGGACCTCACACGCAGAGTCGCCGCCGAGGAGTCCGCGCAGCGCGTCGGGGGCGGACTTGCCGGCCCGTAGAAGATCAAGGCCGAGTTTGCCGTATGACGGATCGACGAAACTCTGCGTCGCGACAGCGCCAACACCGGCCTCCGCCCACGGCACGATCTGACCGACCGCGAACCAGTGCGATTGAACGGCGACGCCGATCTGTCCGGTGGCAGAATCGCGCGCGACAATCGAAAAAGTGTGGACAGGCCGCAGTTGCGCAGCCAGCAGGAGCACGAGAAGGCTCTTCATACCGGCGCGGATTATAGCGACGGACTCGATCCGTGGCTCGCATCGTGCAGTTTTGTTAATCAGAATCGGTTTCCTCACCAATTGGGGGCGTCCTAAGACGATGAAGGACTAGGCTGCGCCACGAAGCGGATGAGATCGGTCAACGAAAAGGAGCCACTATGTTTGGAAGAAGCAGAGGAACGTTCAGGAACTACGCGTTCACATTCGGATTTGGAGTTGTCGCAGGAGCAATTCTCGGCCTGCTCTATGCGCCGATCACCGGCAAGAAGATGCAGAAAAGAGTCGGCGAGGTCACAGATCAGGTGATCGACAGGGTCGACGAGCTCCAGCAGAAAGTTCGCAAGATCGCGAACGCGTAATTTTCGCGTTGTGGCACAGGCATTCCCGGCTGTGCCGCAACCTCTTGCGCAGTAACCCGCAATCCGGTTAAGACTCTCCCATGGTGAAGTCGCAGCAGACCGTCCTCGAGGCCGCCGGCCGCGAGGTGGTAATCACCAATCCAGAAAAAATCTATTTTCCGCAGGCCGGCTACACCAAGCTGGACCTCGCAAAGTACTACGCCGCAGTCGCCGACGGGGCTTTGCGCGGAATCGCCGATCGGCCGATCGTTCTCAAGCGCTACGTGAACGGCGCGGACCACGAGCCGTTTTTTCAGAAGCGCGCGCCGGAGACGCATCCCGATTGGATCGAGACCGTGGAACTGCGCTTCCCGTCCGGACGCACCGCGAGCGAGATCGTCGTGCGCAACACCGCCCAACTCCTGTGGATCGTCAACCTCGGATGCATCGATCTGAATCCGCATCCTGTGCGTGCCGACGACCTCGATCATCCCGACGAACTGCGCGTCGATCTCGACCCGGGGCCGGGTGTGACGTTTGCCGACGTCAGAAGCGTGGCCATCATCGTGCGCGAAGTGCTCGATGAGAACGATCTGGTTGGATGGCCGAAAACCTCCGGATCGCGAGGCATTCACGTGAACGTGCGCGTCGAGCGGCGCTGGACGTTCGATGAGGTGCGCCGCGCAGCGCTTGCGCTCGCGCGTGAAGTGGAGCGTCGCGCGCCCACCCTGGCGACGAGCAAGTGGTGGAAGGAAGAGCGCCACGGCGTTTTCCTCGATTACAACCAGAACGCGAAAGATCGGACTGTCGCTTCGGCGTGGTCTGTAAGGCCGACGCCGGATGCGCGCGTGTCGATGCCGCTGGAATGGGATGAAGTCGCCGATTGCGATCCCGCTGCCTTCACGCTCGTCACCGCGCCGAAGCGTTTCGCAAAGCGAGGCGACGCTTCAAAAGGCATCGATGACGCCGCCGGCTCGCTGACGAAACTGCTCGAGCTGTCGGCAAAGCATGAAAAGGAAGGTCTCGGCGACGCTCCCTGGCCGCCGAATTACAAGAAACAGAAGGGCGAGCCACCCCGTGTCGCGCCTTCGCGACAGAAGCATCCACTCCTCACTGTCGCGAAAGCGCAGCATAAGGAAGATGCGCTCGCAGGTCTCGAACGCTGGAAAGCGCGGCATCCGAAAGCTGCGGCGAAACTGGAAGTCGATGATGTTCTCGTCGACGCGATGCGCGGACGCTCGAGCACCTGGACGCGCGTTCGCGTCAACCTTCGCCACGTTCCGGAACGCGAACGTCCGGCCGAAGAGGCGCCCGATCCCGACTACGATCCGTGGCAAGTTGGGGTCAGGTCTGGAAAATCAACTTAACGTCTACCACTCGTGTCCCTTAAGTTGATTTTCCAGACC
>JALYZI010000106.1 GCA_030948915.1 Acidobacteriota bacterium | reverse complement strand
ATGGACGCCACGGCGATTTCCGAAGAGATCCGCAAGAACATGGCCGCCGACGGCATTACCGGCATGTCCATCAGTGTCGACAAAGACGGCCGCACGACCCTCAAGGGCAACGTGAAGAACTCGAGCGACAAGCAGAAGGCGCTCGACGACGCCCGAAAGGTCAACGGCGTCACGCGTGTGATCGATCAGATTTCGATCCAGCCGTAACGGTTATTTAGTCGAACGCGTTTTTGGGTGCCTGGGGGAGAACCTGCAGGTCGTCGAATCGGATGACCTGGTTCTTCCCCTTCACCTCGCGTCGCGCCGAGAGCAGAAGACCGCCCACGCGGCGATACTCCCGAAATATGAGCTGGATGGGGGGGGCTTCCGCCGCCGACGCCCCGCTCTTCGTGTCCCATTCCTCCACCACGCCCGTGTCGTGGTTGATCCACAACCAGTAGACGTCGCCTGCCGTCAGACCTGCGCCGGCGTCCCAGGTCAGTTTCAGGATGTCCCACGTGCGCCCGCACGAATCGGTGCGCTGGCCGTCCAGAACGCGATGCGCCCGCGGATCGAAGACTTCGAGCGGCATCAGGAGCCAATTCATGTCATTGATGAAGCGCCGGTAGGCGATGTTGTACACGTCGTCCCATTTGTCGTCATCCGACGTAATCGGTCTTCCGGAGTAGGTACCATGCCCTTTTTTTGTCGGAATGTTCACCACCACATCGAATGGCACTCCATCCTCGGCGTTCCCGCTCACGCGATATGTCCCGGTGTTGCGGTCCATCGCCTGGCGAAATGACGAAATGACTTTGCCGCCGCGCTCGACCTTGAACGTGAACGCAATGTACTTTGCCTTGTCCCAGGCGGGTCCGCCGCCGAGAACGTCGAGGGCGCGGCGTGCAACATCATCTGCCGTAGGGGCCGCTGCCTTTTGAGCTTGAGCAATCGATGCAACGAGAATCGTGAGGATCAAAGCGAGTTTCCGCATGGCCGCGAGACTCCTGTCATTCAAGTTTTGCAATGTTCGGATGGCGAATTGCGTTTGACCGGCGCGATGAACAGTAACCGCATCGTCATCACCGGCGTCGGCGCGCTCAGCCCTAACGGAATTGGCAGGGAGAGCTATTTCGCCGCGGTCGCTGATGGCCGCTCCGGCATCCGCAACATCACCCAGTTCGACCCGAAGGCGCTCCCCTGCCGGATCGCGGGCGAGATCGACTTCAATCCAGGCGCCTGGGTCGATTCGAAAAACCTCCGCCATGTCGCCCGAGTCGTTCCGATGGCGCTGGCCGCAACCGATGAAGCGCTCCGCGATGCCAAGCTCGATCCGTCGTCGCTCGATCTCGAGACCCGGCGAACCATCGGGGTGATGCTGGGTTCGGGTGGCGGGGCGGTGGAGTTCAGCGAACGGATGTACGAGTTGTGGTTCAACGACGCGGAACGGCAGGCGTCGATCTACTCCATCCCGTCCGGAACGATCGGGACGATCGCTTCGGAGATTTCGATGGCTTATGACCTGCACGGATTCTCGCATCTGATTTCGACCGGTTGCACATCTTCGACGGATGCCATCGGCTACGCGTATCGCAACCTGAAGCTGGGGGTGATCGATTACGTCATCTGCGGTGGCGCCGACGCGACGATCACGGAAGCGGTGATGACCGGTTTCTGCATCATGCGCATTGTCTCGAACTCGCGAAATGAGATGCCGGAAGCTGCGTCGCGCCCCTTCTCCAAAGACCGCGATGGCTTCGTGCTCTCGGAAGGCTCGTGGATGTTCGTCATGGAGCGCGAAGACACCGCCAAAGGGCGGGGTGCAAGGATCTACGCCGAAGTGGGCGGATATGGGTCGACGTGCGATGCGCATCACCGGGTCCGCATGGAGGAATCAGGCGAAGAGCCCGCGCGCGCGATGGCACTCGCGATGAAAGACGCCGACATCGACGTGGCCGATGTCGACTACCTCAACTATCACGGCACGTCGACGGATCTCAACGATCGCATCGAAACGCGTGCCGTGAAGCTCGCGTTCGGAAAGAGAGCGACTGCGCTCGCCGGCTCCGCCACCAAGTCGATGATCGGGCATCCCCAGGGAGCGTGTGGCGCCGCGGGCGTTGCGGCAACGCTGATGGCGATGCGCGACGGCATCCTTCCGCCGACGATCAATCTCAACAATCCTGATCCCGAATGCGATCTCGATTACGTGCCGGACACTGGCCGCCGCGTGCGGATTGACGCCGCCGTGTGCAACACGATCGCTTTCGGGTCGAAGAACTCCGCGCTGGTCTTGAAGCGAGTCTGAGTGCTCGTCCCGAAGCGCATCGATGCTCCCGAGCTTCTCGATGAACACGATGCGCCGCGCGAAGACATGGAGCGCTCGCTCCGGGATCTGAGGCGTTTCAATCGCTTTTACGGCGGAAACGGTGTCTATCGCCGTTTGCTGCGGCGAATGGCGAAGCACGATCCCCTCGCGATTCTCGATGTAGCCACCGGGACCGCCGACCTCCTCGAGAAGTTCTCCGGCACTCCGCTGCGCGTCGGCGTCGACTTCAAAATCGATCACCTGCTCTACATGCGCGAGGGATCGGCGGTGCGCCGCGTGGTCGGCGATGCGCTGCATCTTCCGTTTCTCAACAATGCGTTCGAAGTCGTGACGTCGTCACACTTCTTTCATCACCTGACGCCCGAGGAGAACGAGGAGATGCTGCAGGAAGCGCTGCGGGTTGCGCGTCGCGGCGTGATCATCAACGACACGCGTCGTCACTACATCCCCTTCCTCGTCGTGAAAATCATCGGCTGGCTGCGGATGACGGGAAGGATCACGCGCAACGACGCGCCTGCCTCGGTTCTGCGCGGCTACACGCCGGAGGAAGTCGGCGAGATCGCGTTCCGCGTATCGGCGAGGCGCGTCGATGTCGTCCGCGCGTGGCCGTTTCGATTCGGGCTGCTGCTGTGGAAGTAGACGTCGCGATCGTCGGCGCCGGGCCGGCAGGATCGACGCTGGCGGCGCTTCTTGCCCGCCGCGGGGTTTCGGTTGCGCTGATCGATCGCGATCGCTTTCCGCGCGACAAGTTGTGCGGCGAGTTCCTTTCCTACGACGCTCTCCCCGTCCTCGAGCGCCTCGGCGTGTCACTCAACGGGACGCCGGCGATCGAACGTTGTCGCGTCGTCGGCCGGCACCGCAAATATGAATTCGCTTTTCCCCACGCAGCGCGCGGAGTCTCGCGGCTGCTCCTCGACGATCTCCTGCTGCGCACCGCGAGAGCGGCCGGCGCGCAGATCATGGACGGCTGCACTGCGACGTCGTTGTCACGCGATGCCGTGCAAACGGACCGCGGCGAGGTCCGCGCGCGGGCGGTCGTGGGGGCGTGGGGGCGGTGGGGGCGGTTCGACCAGCAATTGCAGCGCGGATTCGTTCGCGATCATTCGCATCGCAATTTCGGATTCAAACGGCACTACCGCGGCGCACAACTCGACGGCACGATCGAGCTCTACTCATTCGATCGCGGTTATCTCGGTGTGTCTGCCGTGGAGAACGGCGTCACGAATATCTGCGGCCTCGTGCATGCCACGCGCCTCGCGGGGCACAAAGGACGATGGGATACGTTCATCGACGAGATCCGGCGGGAGGAACCCAGGCTCGAACGGATGTACGCGGGATATGAACCTGCGCAGGATTCTTTTCTCTCCTCGGAGCCGGTGATCTTCCGCGCACGATCGCCGATCGAACAAGACATCTTCATGATCGGCGACGCGTCGGGAATCGTCGATCCGCTGACCGGCAGCGGCATGGCGATGGCGATTCAGTCGGCGCTGCTCGCCGCGCCCTGCATCGTCAACGGCAAGACCGATCTCTATCGCCGGCGCCATCACGAATTCTTCACGTCGCGCATTCGATGGAGCCGCCGCGTCGCATTTCTCCTGTCAAGGCCTGCGCTTCTCGACGCGGCCCTGCGCGCTCGCGCGCTCGGCGCCTACCTGCTGCAGCGCACGCGAGCGGATCGTGATGAGGTCGCCCGCCTGGCAGACATAGAATTCGCCCGATGAAGCTTCTCGTGGTCGACGACGACCTCCACATCCGGCGTCTGATCGCGATTTATCTTCGCGACGCCGGTTTTGATGTGACCGAGGCGGCAACCGGCGAAGAGGGGTTGCAGACTGCGCAGCGCGAGCCATTCGACATCGTCCTGATCGATCTCATCCTCCCGCATTACGGCGGGTTTCGTCTCTGTGAGAAGCTCAAATCCGTACCGGCGCCGCCGCGCGTCGTGATCACGACCGGCGATGACTCGCCACAATCGCGCGATCTCGCCAGGGAATCGAAGGCTGACGGATTCCTCGCGAAGCCGTTCACACGCGACGAGCTGCTTGCGGCGCTTCAGTTCTGACCGGGATCGCCTTTGCGGCGGTAAGGGGCGAGAAACTGCAGGCTCTCGATGCGGGTCCGCAACTCACTGCCGATCTGTTCGGCGCGCCCGATGAGATCGTCGATCTCCAGCAACCGCTGCTTTTCCTGCACGTCGATGTTGAGCGACATGATGAGCGCATTCGTCAGCGCCTCCAGCTCGACGGTCTCGATCTCCGGAACCGCGACCTGGTCGGGCAGGTAGTGCAGATACTGGCGCGAAAGATCGGCCAGCCAGTTTTTCCGGGCGTGAGTCTGCGATGCGTCATGCGATTGTTCGGGTTGAATGATCACGCGCGCGGTCCGGTATGGTTCGCGGGAGACTTCGCCCACGACGCGAAAGCGCACCTCGCCGCGCACGAGGATGTTGTAGCGCCCATCGTCGAGAGGAACGGCCTGCTCGATCTGACCCACCGTGCCGCAAGTGTGGATCGGCGGCGTGCCGAAGTAATCCGCCTCCCAACCCGGCCGCAGAAGCACGATGCCGAAGCGCTGATCGGCCGCCACGGCATCGGTGACCATCTTGCGATATCGCGGTTCGAACACATGCAGCGGCAATCGCGTCCTTGGAAAAAAAACCAGGTTAGGCAGCGGAAACAGCGGCAGGAGGAACTCGCCCTCGGGGAACGTGGTCATGAGGTAAACGATGATTCTACATGCCGGACCGAGGCGGGCATGCCGTTATCATGTGAGGAGAATCGATGGCTGCCGACATGTCGCAACTTGCACAGGAGCTGGCGGAAATCCCTCCGGCCGAGCTCCATGAGCGCCTCCGAGTCATTGTCGAGCGCCTCACTTTGCAGGAGCGATTTGATCTGCTGCATCGACTCGGCATCTACCATCATCCCGACTCCGTTTCCGGAGCGGCGGCCACGCTCGAGGAAACCGCATCGTTGCGCGACGCACTTCCCCGTCTTGTCGAGAGGATTTCCGTCCAGAGCGTGCTCGACATCCCGTGCGGCGACTTTCACTGGATGCAACACGTGGCGCTCGACGTGGACTACACCGGCGCCGACATCGTCCGCGAGATCGTCGAGGAGAATCAGAATCGTTACGGCGCGAACCGCCGGCGCTTCGTGGTCCTCGATGCAACGCGCAACTCTCTTCCGCGCGTCGACCTGATCCTCTGTCGCGACCTTTTGATTCACCTCAGCACGCGGGATTGCCGGGCATCGCTTGCGAACTTCGTTGCAAGCGGCTCCCGGTTTCTTCTGACCAGTCACTTCGAGAATCGCTCGAGCAATCCTGAGATCGTTTCCGGTGATTTCAGACCCATCAACCTTTGCCGGCCTCCGTTCAACTTTCCCGAGCCGCTCGAGATCATCAACGAGCGAAGCGCGCTGGATGGCGATGCTTTCTCGGATCGATCGATGGCGCTGTGGCGCCTGACCGAAATCGCTGCGGTAATCGGGAGAGGCGGCCCCGCCTAACCGGCCATGACTGCGGGCGTCGCAGTGCTCTATCCGAGGCGAGAGTATGACGCGGTGGGGGAATGGTATGCGACCCGGCAGGCTCAATTGCAGTTGCTGCATGCTGACGGCATCGCACTGATCGTGCGCTACGATCCTGACGAGGTGGCCGCGGACGTGGTCGCGGATGTCGCCGAATCGCATGCGCTGGTGGTGCTCGAGCCCCTGGTCGTCGTCCGACCGGATATCGCCCGGCAGCTGCAGACCGAGATGCAGGCACTCGGCGTCACCGCTCTGATCGTCCAATCCGAAGGTGAGCCCCTTCTCTATTTCTGTGACGTGGAAAGACTCCGGCGCGAACGGAGATCGCTCAGGCGCGCGATCGAAGGGGGCGACGTCGCGACATCGACGACAGTCTCGGCCTCGAAATGGCGAAGTGACACCGGACCAGACCTCGAACGCTACGTGCCGGCGACGGCTCGCTCGCTGCTGCACGTAGGATGCGGCGACGGAAGCCTCGGCGAGCGGATCAGAAAGCGACAGCGCTGTCGCGTCGTCGGAATCGAGACGAGCCGCCAGGCGGCGGCGCTCGCCAAACGTCGTCTCGATGACGTCTACACCGGCGAAGTCGAAGAAGTCATCGCAATTCTCCACGAGGAGTTCGACTGCATCGTCGCCAGCGGCACGATCGAGCACTCGGCCGATCCCTGGTCGCTGCTTGCCTCGCTGCGACGCATTTCTTCGGCGAGCGGATTGCTCATCACCAGCGTTCCGAATGTCGCAACCGCACGCACGATTGCCGATCTCATCGCCGGTCATTTCGACGTTGCAAAGCAGGTCCGGTTTTTCACTCGCGCGTCACTCGAAGAGCTGATGGACATCGCCGGATGGAGGATCGAGACGATGGATACGGTGACCGACGCGTCGGCTCACGCCGAGCTGCCGATCGCCATGAGTGACGATCTGCTGGTCACGCGATTCACGGTCGTCGCACGCCGAAACGAACGGGCATGAACATCGCCTGGCTGCTCGAGACGACCGCGATCTCGGGCAGGACTCGCGCGGTGCTTGCCCTGGCCGATGCGATCGTCAGCCGCGGTCATCGGGTGCGCCTCATCACGGACGGACCGGATTTGACGTGGCGCCACTCCTCCGCCGAATGGGTGCACGTCGACAACTTCGCAGTCTACGATTCCGGCGGCGAAGACTTCGTCGTCGCCACTTCCCTCTCGACGCTCAAAACCGCCAACGCGTACTACTGCTTTGGCGACGATGAACCCTCCGCGCTTGCAGGGGTCGACATCGCGATGCTCGCCGCTTCAAAGATCCTGCTCGAGCGTTACGCAAACTTCGCGAAAGACATCACCTTCATCGGTGCGATCGTGGATGACGAGGTGTATCGAAAAGCGGCGCCGCGCGAGCATCAGCCGCCGCGAGTGCTTCTCTGCGGCCCCGCGCAGGAAGATGGCCGCGGCATCGACGATGGTTACGGCGCCGCAGGACACGCGCGGTGGTTCCATCAGAAGCTCGATCTCATCCGCGTTTCAGCTTGGGCGCCGTCTCGGGAAGAGCCGCTCGATTCCGTCCAGGAATTTCATGTCGCGCTCTCCACCGCCGAAATGACGCGGCTGATGCATTCCTGCGACATCGTCCTCGCTCCGAACGAGCGTGAAACCGCATTTTCACTGTCGACAATGGAGGCGCTGGCCGCGGGCATCCCATCGATCCTGGCGGCCATCCCGTCCTTTCTGTCGTTCGACGCGCAGAACGATTACGCGCTCTTCGCACCGCCGGGAAACGCCGTCGAAATGGGCGAGCGCCTCATCGAGATGTTGGACGGCGCGGATGTTCGCCAACGGTTGCGCTCGCGCGCGCGGGAGGTCGCCGAGCAGTGGCGCGCGCCTGCGGTCGCTGACAGACTCGAGCGCTTCTTCAGCGAGAGATCGGAATGAGGCCTGCGGCACCGACGTTTGGTGAGGCCGCAACGTATACTCGAGTCGGGTGACCATGTTCGATCAACTTCTGTCCATTCCGTCGACTGTCGCCACGCCTGCGACGCTCATGGCGGAACCGTTTCTTCACTACGGACCGGACAGGATCTACAACACGCTCACCGACCGGTTTCTATCGGCCGCTGATCCTGGATTCAACGATTTGCACCGGATCCGCAGCGCCGCCGCCTCGCCGTCCGATCTTCCCGAGAACCTCCTGCGCGCCTTGGTTGCTGACGGATGGCTCATCGAGAGCGGCGTCGATGTCGGAGCGCGCTTTCGTCTGAAGTACGTTTCCTTCGAGGCCAGCACCGTCTGCAATCAGGGCTGCTATTTCTGTCCCGTTTCCGTGGATCGCCGCGAAGACCATTCGATGAGCATGGAGCTCTACGAACGTATCGCCGCGCAGCTGGCGGAGCATCGCGAGACGATCGACGGCGTCTCGATGATTCACTACAACGAGCCAACGGCCGACAAGCGATTCCTCGATCAGGTGCGCGTTCTCAAGCGCTACGGTCTGCCTCCTGCTGTGCTCACGAATGCCACCGGCCTGACCCGTGACCGCATCGATGCGATCCTCGAGATGGGCGGCCTCCGTTATCTCTCCGTGAACCTTTCGACGCTCGACCGCGAGCGCTACAACCGCGATCGCGCCGGCGACCATCTTCCGCTCGTGCTGCGCAATCTCGACTATGTCAAAGACAAACCCCTCGCCCCGCAAATGGACATCGCCGTCCTCGGCAAGGGCGACGCCGTGCATCGCCTGGACTTCGAGCAGATCAGCGAGTACTTCGCGAATACCCGATTCAAGATTCACTTCTATGAGGTGATGGACCGCGCCGGCGCCGTGCCGATCGGACTGCATCCCGAGACACGTCACGAGCGCCTGTGCGGATGCGAGCAGACCGGCTCACGCATCGTGCAGTGGGTCCACATCACGCCGCACGCCGACTGCGTTCTCTGCTGCCAGGACTATTTCGATCAGTACGTCGTCGGGAATCTCAATGAACAGAGTCTCGACGAGATTCTGACCGGGCCGCGCATGTCGCTTTACAGGCGCTGGGTGTATGGAATCGAGCCGGCGCCCGCGGATTTCATCTGCCGCGGCTGCATCTACGCGCTGACGGCGTGAAGATCTTCTACCTCATCGCCGACTACGCGCCCCAGAGCTGGGGCAATGGAATGATCTACGAGCACGTGCGAATCCTGCGCGAATCGGGCTACGACGCGTGCGCACTCCATCACCAGGCGCCCTTTCGTCCCGACTGGCTCGAGATCGATGTCCCGATCCGTTATCTCGACGAAGTGGGTTTCGAGCCAACCGAAACCGACATCGTCGTCGTGCCGGAGGTTCTCGCCGCCAGCCAGATCGTGCAGCAGTTTCCGTGGCGGCGCATCGTATTCGTTCAAGGCAGTTTTCTCATTTTCCGCGGCCTGCAGACGCACTCCGATTACGCGGAGCTCGGATACGAAGAAGCGATCGCCGTGCTGCCCCACGTCGCGCGAGTCGTCGAGCGGCACTTCGGCGTTGCCGCTCACGTCGTTCCGCCGTTCGTCGCGCCACATTTCTTCGAACCGGCCACCGGTGCGCGCGAGCGCCGGATTCTGTTCGCGACGAAAGAGGGATATCACGCCGCAGGAATCCCCGATCAGGAGATCGCGCTGCGTCTCCTCCAGAAGGAAGTCGGCCGGCGGACGGACTGGTCGCTCGTGCCGCTCGAAGGCTATTCGCATCGCGACGTCGCCTCGCTGATGCGGTCGTCGATGTTCCTCGTCAACGTCCATTCGCACGAGGCATTCAATACGACCGTGCCTGAGGCCATGGCTGCCGGATGCGTGGCGATCTGTTACGAAGCCGGTGGCGGACGCGATTTTCTGCGGCCGGGGCAAAACGCGATCGTGTTTCCGAACCAACACGTCTACGAGCTAGTCGAACGTGTCTGCCAGCTCATGGACGACGGCGGCAAAGCGAGCGGTCTGCTCGACTCGCTCCGCAAAGGTGGTCGAGAGACAGCGGCGTCTTTCAGTCCTGAACGAACCGCGAAGGCGCTGGTCGGCTTTTTTTCGAGGAAGCTGCAGCTCGCGCACCGATGACTCTTCCTTCGATCGGGTTCGGAACCTCACCCTACAAATCCGGCGCGGCGCCAGTGGATGTCGAAGAAGCGGTGCGAATTGCGCTGCAGGCCGGCTATCGCCTTTTCGATGTTGCCGAAGCATACGGAAACGAGCGGACGGTCGGACGCGCTTTGCACGGAGCGGACGCGCCGCCGCGGAGCGAGCTGCATCTCATCGGAAAAGTGTGGCACACGAACTTCGCTCCGCGGCGGCTGCGGCGTGCGTGCAAGGATTCCCTCCACCGTCTCGGCGTTGAGCGCTTCGACCTCTATCTCCTTCATGCGCCCGATGCCTGGCGTTATGTGGCGCCTCTCGACGATGCGGAGAAAATAGGATGGGATGAGCTCCTTCGGCGCGGGACACCGCGTGCAGCGAACGGATCGATCATCAGCGGCGACGTGCCGGTCGTCGAAACGTGGGCGGCGATGCGCGACCTCGTGCCGGCGGGTCTGGCCGGTCGAGTCGGGGTCAGCAACTTCACACCGAAACAGATCGATTCGCTCGGGAACGCTCCGGACGCAAATGAGATCGCATGCTGGCCGCTGGAGCCCTCGGTGCTCCAATGGCACTCACAACACGAAATCATGGTCCTCGGCTACTCCCCTCTAAAAACCGACATCCTTGAAGCGGAAGCTGTCCGCAACGTCGCATCCGCCTGCCGGCGAGCTCCAGCGCAAGTCATTCTGCGCTGGCTGATTCAGTCGGGAGTCCGGCCGCTCACTTCCAGCGCGAATCCCGAGCACATTCGCGAGAACCTCGGCGCGCTCGAATTCGAGCTCAGCGCGGATCAAATGGCCACGATCCTGACGGCGGTGCGACGATGATCACGCGCCGCGCCGCGATTCAGATCGGCCTCGGCGCGCTCGCTGCGGCTTGCAGCTCGACCGAGCCGGATGTTCGGAGCGGCCATTTCGAAGTCCGCGCGGTTGCCGGCAATGCGCCGCTGCCTGCCGGACTTCACCCGCTGAAACTCGAGCGCGAGGCGTTGCTCTACATTCCCGAGCAGCATCGCGGCGCATTCGCGTTGGTTCTGCATGGCGCCGGCGGCGCACCCGATCGGATCATGCGGCGTTTCGCGAGTCAGGCCGATGATTTCGCTGTCGCACTGCTCGCGACGAAATCCGACGGCCCGACATGGGACGCGATCCGCGGCTACCCGGGAACCGATTTTCTGTTCTTGAGAAAGGCGCTCCGCGCGGCGTTCGCGAGTTGCACGATCGATCCCGCGCATCTCGCGATCGCCGGCTTCTCCGATGGCGCGTCGTACGCCCTATCCCTCGGCATCGCGAACGGCGATCTCTTTTCGCACGTGATCGCCTTCTCGCCGGGCTTTGTGATTCCGCTGCGCCGCGTCGGAAAGCCGCGCATTTTTCTCTCGCATGGCACCAGCGATCCGATCCTGCCGATCGATCACGCCAGCCGGGCCATTGCTCGCGATCTTCGCAGCGCCGGGTTCTCGGTCGCACTTCGCGAATTCGAGGGCGAGCACACGATTCCGCCCGAGGTGGTGCGAGACGCGTTTCGGTGGCTGAAAAGCTGAGCGCGGCGAAGGTTGTGAAAATTTTCTCAAACCCGTAGACTTTCGCCGCCTCATCGGCGCTCTCGGCATGCCCGTAAACCGAACCGACAATCACGACTCCATCATCGCGCGCAAGCCCGGCGGACCTCCCGGCGAGGGCGCCGAAAAGGGCCTGATCACACTGCCCGGTGAAGCCGAACGCGAGATTGAAGATCTCGCCGGCGGAACCTACCTCACGACGAAACTCGACGCGATGATCGGGTGGGCGCGCGGCAACTCGCTCTGGCCGTTGCCGTTCGGCACCGCGTGCTGCGCGATCGAATTCATGTCCATGGTCTCATCCCACTACGACATCTCACGTTTCGGAGCGGAGGTCGTCCGCTTCTCGCCGCGGCAAGCGGACTTGATCATCGTCGCTGGGACAATCGTGGACAAGATGGCGCCGGTGCTGAAAACGATTTACGACCAGATGCCAGAGCCGAAGTACGTGATCGCGATGGGCGCCTGCGCGACATCGGGCGGCTTCTATCGCATGTACCACGTCGTCCAGGGAATTGACGAGATCATCCCGGTCGACATCTGGGTTCCCGGCTGTCCGCCGACGCCCGAAGGTTTGATGTACGGCATTCTCAAACTGAAAGAGAAGATCGAGCGCGGAGAGATTCGGCGTTGAGTACGCTCACAAAATTCAGCGCGACCCCCTACACCGGCCCGGCCCCCACGAATCGCGATCCATATGTTCCAACCGAGGCGGCGAAGATGGACGTTCGCGGCGCGGAACTTGCGGCCCGCGTTGGTGCCGGGCAGGAGCCGGGGCAGGATCTGCCGACGCTCATCGTCAGCAAAGAACGCATCGTCGAGACTCTGCGCACGCTCAAGAACGATCTCGAGTTCACGCTGCCTCTCGATCTCTTCGGAGCGGACTACCCGGAACGTTCGAAACGCTTCGATCTGGTCTACCAGTTGTACTCGCTGGCGAACAACGAGCGCGTGCGTCTGAAGGTCCGCGTCGACGAAAACGAAAGCGTCGACTCGTCGTTGCCGGTGTTCAAGGGCTTCGACTGGTTCGAGCGCGAAGCGTGGGACATGTACGGCGTCCGCTTCGCCGGCCATCCGAATCTGCGCCGCATCCTGACGCACGAAGCCTTTCAGGGTCACCCGCTCCGCAAGGACT
>JALYZI010000097.1 GCA_030948915.1 Acidobacteriota bacterium | reverse complement strand
GCGCCGACGAGCGCCCGAACTCCCGCCTTTTTCGCGGCGGTGTAAAAACGCGGCGCGCCGTAGACGCCGTTGGTGTCGACGAGCGCCATGGCCGGCAGATACTTTTCGGCGGCCTGGTAAACGAGATCCTCGGGAAGCGAGGCGCCGTCGAGGAATGTGAAGGCGCTGGCCGCGCGGAGTTCGGCGTAGGGGCGTTTGCTTCTTTTCGGTTTCTTCGGAGTTTTCTCGTGCGCGTCCTCGCTTTGCGTCCCGCCGAATTTTTTGGGGACGAAAGCGAGGTGATCGTATTCGCAGGAGAGAGGTGGGGTCGGCGGCTTTTTTTGAGGCGACATTTGAATTCGGAATTGGGAATTTGGAATTGGGAATTAAGAATGTTGTGCATTTCGCGTCGTATTGAGCACGATCGACGTAAGTACCGCGACGATTTCATTTGCTTCGCCGACGAGTGGTTCCATGCGTGTGGACGTCACGAATCCTGATGCGGCGATGAGGCGAAGCCAGTAGTGCGATTCCCGAGCTTCTTTTAAGGCAATGCGAGAGCGCGCAATGAAATCAGCTTTGCTCTGAGCGGCTTTTGCCTCTTCGAGATTGGACCCGACGGATGTTCCGCATCGTAGGAGCTGATTAATGAGGACTGTGTGACTGCCGCGTCGCCGCGTCAATTCGCAATGTAGACGTACGATCCGGGACGCAAATTCAAAAACGCGATCATAGATATCTGGTTCCATTTCTAAATTCTCAATTCCCAATTCCAAATTCCGAATTCTTTCTACTCCCAGTGGCTAAACCCCAAACCGCGCATCCACAAACCAACCGCCGGCCGAAGCCCCCTGATACAAACGGTAGATTCCCCCTCCCCAAAGCTCCACATCCCAGTACTCCCGCTGAGAAGGCGCATCCCGCCACCATCCTTCTTCGATGCGCCACGGCCCCGAGCACACGCGCACCGTACCTTCGATGTTTTCTCCGCGCAGCGACGCGATCCTGTCGCCGCAGGTCGTCACCTCCACCGGGATGGGTGGGCGGAAGGTGCGTCCGGCGAGCAGTCCGCGCGCGCGGGGCGGGGGGCGGCGCGTGTCGGGTGGGGGCGGGGGGGAAAAATCGCCCACGGCGTGACGTTCGGGCAGAAAGCCATCGACGGTCATCGGCATGCCGACGCGTCCTTCGCCTAACATCGAGATCAAACGCGCGATCGTCGTCGCGAGCTTTTCCGGCGACAGCGCCTCGGGACCGAAAAGCGAAAGCTGCGCGCGGCGCGGGCGGTCGGGATGCGCGACGAATGTGAATCCGATCACCGGCGCGCCCGGCGCGCGTTTCTCGAGGTCCAGCCGGATCAGCGTCAGCATCGTTTTGACGTCGCGTGTCGGCGCGGGCAGATCGATGCCGCGCGCATCGTAACCGTCGGGTTCGAGCGTCAGCGTCAGCTCGATCCGTTTGCACGCGAAGCCCTGCACCTCCATCCGTTTCGACAGCCGGTCGAGCGCCGCATTCGCGATGAAGATGAATGGCTCGAGCGCCACCAGCGGCCACTCCAGCTCCATCCCTTCGCGGAACTGAGGCGGCAGGGCGCGTGGAATCAGCGGCCGCGGATCGACCCCACGCGCGGCGAAATGGAGCTCCCTTCCGATTTCGCCGAGCCGGCTGGCGATTTCGGATTCGGGGAGGCGGGCGAGATCGCCGATCGATTCGAGACCGAATCGCTGCAGCATCGCGGCCGCTTCCATCTCCGGAGAGAGCCGCGCCAGCGGCAGCGGCGCGAGGAATTTTGCTTCTTCACCGGCCGGGACGATCGTCGGCGTCTGCGCCAGCTCGGCGGCGACACGTGCGGCGAGTTTGCAGGCCGCCACCCCGACGCGCGCGGGCAGCGCGATCCCGTCCATCGCGCGCAGCGCCGCTTTCGCGAGCTCCTCTTCATTCGGATAGTGCCGCTCCGTTCCGGTGATGTCGACGAACACCAGCCCGTCGCCGGCGTCCTCGACGCGCGGAGAGAATGTCTCGCCGATCTCGAGCAGCGCTTCCTGCGCCGTCTGCTCGCAGGCGGCATCGCGTCCGCGCGCGATCAGCTTCGGCACGATCGATCGCGCCTGCGCGAGCGACATCCCGCTGCGAATTCCTTTCTTGCGCGCGCGCCGGGTGGCGGCGATGACGTGCGCGTTGTTGCCGTTGCCGTCGACGATCGCGACCGCTTCCTCGAGCAGCTCCGGCTCGCTGCGGAGCCGCGCCGCCAGCGGAAACATCGGAACGGAGAAGCACGCCAGACGGGTCATTGTTCGTTCGCCGTTGGCCGTTGGCCGTTGGCCGTTCGCCGTTGGCCGTTCGCCGTTTCCTCGGCTGACGGCAAACGGCTGACGGCTGACGCCTCCACTTCAAAAGCCAGCCGCGCCTGTTGTCCGGGCCGTTTGCGCCGATGCTTCTCGAGCTGCAGCGTCGTGTCGATGCCCATCAGCAACCCGTGATTCCATCGGCCTCGAGCCGGCTCGGCGCGCAGCATCGCGACGGAAGTCGTGCCGGTGATCGGATAGGGAGCGGAGACGAGCAGCGCCGATCCGTGTGCTTCCGCGGCGCGCGCGAGCCGCACCCACGCAGCGTCGGGAACGCGGCCGCGAAGGGGAGGGAGGCCTGCATCGACGACCACCAGTTGAAATCCGGTCGCGACGAGCATCTCGGTAGCCGCGACGGCCTGCTTGAGCGTTTTCGGGCGCACCCACAGCATGCGTTGCAGATCGATCCCCGCGGCGTCGCCGAGCTGCGGATCGAACGCGTCGCCGATGTCGATGAGTGCCGCCGCTTCGCCGATCGACGTCGCGGATGCCAGCGCGGCGACGACGATCGAGAATCGCGCGCCGCGGCCGCTGATCTCCGTCATCTTTCCCCGCGGTAGCCCTCCGTCGAGGAGGAGGTCAACGGCAGGGAGGGTGGTGGGAACGATGGTGTCGCGCCGGCGTCTTTCGAGCGCTTCGATGAGCTCAGCGCCGCTGGTCAAATGCGCCGCAATCCGCCCCTCCAACCCCTTCCGCAGCTCCCTGACCGCCTCGGAAACCGCAGAATCTACATCTGGTAGAGCCGGCACCAGAACCGGAATCGCAGAAGCAGGAAGCCGAAACTGCGAGTCGAGACGCCGTGCGCTGGCAGCCATGGGGAGTCGCCGGGGGACAATATAGGGCGGTAATGCGGCGTAAGCAACTCGGGTGAGGAAGTATTTGAGGCCTATGCCCAGAACAAGACGCCCGGCGCGTACAGAGTGTTCTTCATCTACGGTCCCGGTCGCACGGAGCGGAAAAAGCGCATCGCGGTCGAGACTGTCATCGCCATCACTCGGCATCCATAAAGCGGCACCGTTTCGACGCTGAGAAGTCGAAGAAGAAATAGCGTTAATCTCGTGGTGTGAATCCGATCCTCTTCGGGATCATCGCGGGCCTGATCTTCGGCGCGGCTGACGTCGCGCTGATGATCCCGATGAAGCATCCCGACAAGGGAACCGCCATGCTCGGCGCGTTCTGCAGTTGTTTCGCGATCGGATTTCTGATCGGCGTCACGCGCATGCCGGTTCCCGGCTGGCTGCGCGGCATCATCGTCAGTTTGCTGATCAACGTTCCGGCCGCGATTATCACGAAAGCGTACGTGCCGATCCTGGCGACGAGCATCATCGGCGGCGCCGTCATCGGCGCGCTTGCTCCGAAGTAATTGTTATAATGCCGCCGCTGTTGAGTAATTTTTGCAAATGGACGCAAGTGACTCGACCACAGTCGAGATTTTTGGAGAGACATACAACGTTCGTGGAGAAGGAGACCCGAACTATTTAGCGGAGCTCGCGCGGTTTGTAGACTCCAGGATGCGAGAGGTCGCGGCCGAGGTCGCGACGGTTGACCCGGTCAAGATCGCGATTCTGGCGGCTTTAAACATCGCCGATGAGTTTTCTAGGTACAGGAAACAACGCGAACAGGCGTCGGGTTCCTGGATCGAGAAGACGGAGGAGTTATCAGACCGGCTCAGCAAAGTGATCAGCTGAGCCGTTTTTAGAGTCGAACTTTTTTTAATTTTCGGAGCCCTGCAGAGTACGTGATGAGTCAATCAAACGCTTGAACCGTATTTCTTACCCGGGTGCTCGGGTCTCATATGGGTCGCGTGCACGCCTTCGCCTTTAGGGGCATGAAGGTAGCCAAAACGGCCCGAGTAGAGCGCCCACCTGTTTTTTACGGGTTCAAGTAAGAATTCTCACACGGCTCAGGCGGGGTCTTCGAATTAGACTCCTCCAACTGCGCGAGCCTCCCGACAGGGGGAGGAAAGCAGTTGTTAGGCACAACAGAAATCATTGTTCTCATCGCGATCGTGCTCGTGGGAGCCGCGGTCGTGGTCACATTGTGGAGGGTCGTCTTTCGCAAGCGGGCTGAGGCCCAGCTTGCAGAAGCTCGTAAAGACGCCGACCGCCTGCTTGCCGACGCCCGCAAGGCGGCCGAAGCCAGGCTCAAAGAAACGGATCTCGAGGTCAAGGAGAAGCTGCTGCAGATGCGCAGCGACTTCGATCGCCAGGCGCAGCAGCGCCGCGAGGAGATGAAAAACTCCGAGCGCCGTCTGCAGCAGAAGGAAGAGAACCTCGACCGCAAGACGCAGCAGATCGACAGCCGTATCGCGGAAGTGGAGCGGCGCGACCGCGACATCGCCGACCGCGAGAAAGGCGTCGAGACTCGCGAGGGTGAGCTCAACTCGCTCATCGACCAGCAGCACCGCAAGCTGGAGCAGATCTCCGGTCTCACGGTCGAGCAGGCGAAGCAGGAGCTCACTCGCGGGATCGAGAACGAAGCGAAGCTCGATGCTGCGAACATCATCAAACGCATCGAGACCGAAGCCGTCGAGCTCGGGACCCAGAAAGCCCGCAAGATCCTCGGCATGGCCATTCAGCGGATGGCCTCGGACTACGTCGCCGAGAACACCGTCTCGGTCGTCGATCTGCCGTCGGAAGACATGAAGGGCCGCATCATCGGCCGCGAAGGCCGCAACATCCGCGCGCTGGAGCTGGCGACGGGAGTCGACCTGATTGTCGACGACACGCCGGAAGCGGTCATCCTTTCCGGCTTCGATCCGATCCGCCGCGAGATCGCGCGCATCTCACTCGAACGCCTCATGCAGGACGGACGCATCCACCCCGCCCGCATTGAAGAGCTGGTCGAGAAAGTGCGTCAGGAGCTGGATCAGAAATTGTTCGAAGAAGGGGAGGCCGCGGCATTCTCGCTCGGCCTCACCGACGTCCATCCCGAAGTTCTGAAGCTCCTCGGACGTCTGCGATATCGCACGTCGTACGGACAGAACGTTCTCGTGCACTCACTCGAAGTCGCGCAGCTGGCGGCGCTGATGGCGGTGGAGCTCGGCGTCAACGACACGATCGCGAAGCGCGGCGGCCTGCTGCACGACATCGGAAAAGCGATCGATCGCGAGATGGAAGGAACGCATCTCGAGCTCGGACGTCAGGTGCTCGAAAAGTACGGCGAGAAACGCGACGTCATCCACGCGATGGAGTGCCATCACGGCGACTACGATCCGCTCACCGTCGAAGCGGTACTGGTCAATGCAGCCGATGCGCTGTCGGCCGCCCGCCCCGGCGCACGCCGCGAGATTCTCGAAAACTACGTGCATCGCCTCGAGCGGCTGGAAGGAATTGCGAACGCGATGGAGGGAGTGTCGAAGAGTTTCGCGATTCAAGCCGGACGCGAGCTCCGCATCATCGTCAACGCCGAGAAGATCGGCGACGAGCAGGCGATCTGGTTGTCGAAGGACGTCGCTCGCAAGATCGAGTCGGAGCTGCAGTATCCGGGGCAGATCAAAGTCACGGTCATTCGAGAGATGCGTGCGGTGGATTATGCGAAGTAGGGCGCGAAGGCGCGGGGCGCGAGGCGCCGGTGCATGATCCGCGTTTTGTACATCGGCGACGTCGTCGGCCAGCCGGGCCGGCGCGCGCTGCATGAGAAGCTCGAGCACGTCGTCGATCGCGAGAAAATCGACTTCACGATCGTCAACATCGAGAACGCCGCCGGCGGCTTCGGCGTGACCGAGGCGATCATGGAGGAGCTGGGGGAGCTGCCGATCCATGCCTACACGTCCGGAAATCACATCTGGGACAAGAAGGAGTTCGTCGACAACTTCGAACACTACGACCATGTCATTCGCCCCGCGAACTATCCGGCCGGCAATCCGGGCAAAGGAAAGGTCGTGCGTCAGACGGCCGGCGGCGTGAACGTGACGGTGATGCAGTTCATGGGCAATGTCTTCATGCCGCCGTGCGACAACCCGTTTCACTGCGCCGATCGGGAGCTCAAAGACGTCGACACGAAAGTCATCATCGTGGACATCCACTGTGAAGCGACGTCTGAGAAGCAGGCGATGGGCCGCTACCTCGACGGCCGCGTCTCCGCCGTTCTGGGTACCCACACGCACGTGCCCACGGCGGACGAGCGCATCCTGCCCAGCGGCACTGCCTTTCAGACAGACGTCGGCATGACCGGCGCGTACGACTCGATCATCGGATTTCGCCCCGACGAAGCGCTGCACCGTTTTTTGATGAACACGCCGAAGAAGCTCGAAGTCGCGAAGCGCGATATCCGCATGTCGGGCGCCATGATCGAAGTGGATGAGACGAGCGGACGCGCCGTGAGCATCTCTAGAATTCACGAGCGGCTAGGGGATTAGTGGCCGGTTGCCGGTGGCCGGTTATCGGCCTTGGTCACCGGCCACTGGTCACCGGCCACCAAAATGGAACTCAGCATCGTCACGCTCGGTCACATCCACACCGAAGCCATCGAATCGCTCACACCGCACTGCAGTCGCATCGAACAACTGGTCACCGATCTTCCGCCGCGCGTCTCTTTTGCGGAGAAGCGCGCCGAGTTGAATCGCGCGATCGATGGGGCGTCCTCGGATTGGATCCTGGTTCTTCGCGAGCGCGAATTCGCCGATGCCGGATTGGCCGAGGAGATCGCGCGCGTGATGCGGGCGGCCGATGCGTGGGGATTCCGAATCCGCGTCATTCCGATTTACGCCGGCAAGCCTCTGCACCTCGGCAGCGACGCCGGCGAACTGCGGCTGTTTCATCGCCGTCATCTGATCCGCCGCGGCGATTTCGCAGTGCAGGGGACCGTCATCCGATTGCAGCATCCGCTGCAGGCGCAAACATTCGACTCGGCCGATGCGCATCGCGCCTATCTCGAGAAGCGCGGCGTTCCGCATTCCTCGCTACGCCGCGCGCTGCTGTTTCTGCGCAACGCGCGGACGTTTGACCGCAATACACTTCGCTATCTCTGGATCGAAGCGGGCTTCGATCACGACGCAGATCGCGCGAGATGACTCTCGCGCGACCGCCCCCAACCCCTCGGTGAGACTCCTGGCTGTGCGCACCGCCCGTCCTTCGTTCCAGTAGATGATCGGGAAGGCGGCGACGAACATCACGAGGCCGAAAAGCACGCCCTTGATCGAGCCGATGATGCGCGAAAACCACGACTGGCGAATTCTCCTTCCCGAAGTTCGGGCAGTTTCAATTGTTAGTTGGGTTGAGGGCGAAAGAGTATCAGGCCATTTGCGGACGCCGGATCATCCGAAGATGTCCGTTCGAGCGAAACTGTCGCGGCGACATTCCGAATCGCTCCCGAAACTGCTGGCGAAAATAATTCTCGGAATCGAAGCCGCACCGGCGCGCGATCTGGGAGATGCGAAGATTCCCGGCCTTGAGAAGCCTCGCGGCTTTCTCGAGACGCTTCTCTTTGAGGAAATGGCTCAGAAGGCGTCCGGTCACGCGATGAAAGCGGCCGGAAACGTACTGCCGGGTGTAGCCAAGCTCCTTCGTGACGGCCTCCACGGTGACTTCCTGGTCATCGCGGATTCGTCGGCGGACACACTTAATGAGTGATCGAAGGAGACCGTCCATACTGCGTTTCGAGTTTCGAGTGACGCAATTCTATCCTAAATTCATGAATCACGATTTCCACCGGAGTGGAAAACGCTGCTCTCCAAGCTCTACGAGCGCGATGCCGACCTGTAAGGCGTTCGCCGTTGGCCGTTTGCCG
>JALYZI010000067.1 GCA_030948915.1 Acidobacteriota bacterium | reverse complement strand
GGCCACCGGCCACCGAAATGAAAACCGCCATCCTTGCCGGCGGCCTCGGCACCCGACTCGGAGAAATTGCGCGCGATCTGCCGAAGCCGATGGTGCCGATCGGCGATCGGCCGTTTCTCGAATTCGTGATCGAATCGTTCGCCCAGCGCGGGCTCCGCGATTTCGTTTTGCTGACGGGCCATCGCGGCGAGGTGATCGAAAAATATTTCGGCGACGGGAAGCGCTTCGGCGTTCACATCGACTACTCCCGCGAGCTTGCGCCACTCGGTACCGGCGGCGCGATTCGTCAGGCGCGCGCGTCTCTCGGCGATCGTTTCCTTCTGACCTACGGCGATGTTCTGCGGCGCTTCGATTACGATCGCTTCGTGCGCGAACATGACGAGCCGTGCCTGGCCGTTTATCGTCGGATCTCGGCCGGCAACACCGATGTCGATGGCGATCGCGTGATCCGATTCGATAAACGCGCGCCGGAGCTGCCCTTCATCGACGCAGGTTTCTCCGTGATGCCATCGAGCGTGATCGACTGGCTGCCGGAGAACGGCTCCTTCGAGGAAATCGTCTTTCCGCGATTGGCGAAAGAGCGCGCTCTGGCGTGCGAGGTCGTCGATCAGAATTTCTTCGAGATCGGAACTCCGGAAGGGCTCGAGCGCACGCGAAAGGCGCTGGCGTGAAGATCGTGGTGACCGGCGCGGCCGGCTTCATTGCGACCAATCTTCTTCCTCGGCTGCTCAAGGGCGGCCACGAAATCCACGGCATCGACAACTTTTTTCTCGGCAAGCGCGAATTCATCGAGCGATCGACAGGCAATCCGCATTTTCATTTTTACGAATTCGATCTCCTCGAGCGCGAGCGCGTCGTCGAGCTCTTTCAGCAGGTCAAGCCCGATCTCGTGTGGCATCTCGCTGCGAACAGCGACATCAGCTTCGGGACGAAATACACCGACTTCGACCTCAAAGGCGGAACGCTCGTCACGTACAACATCCTCGAGGGCATGCGCACCGCGGGGACGAAGGAGCTGATCTTTTCGAGCAGCGGCGCGATTTACGGCGAGCCGAAGGTGATGCCGACTCCCGAGAACTACGGGCCGATTCTTCCGATCTCGCTGTACGCAGCGAGCAAAGTCGCGTGCGAGACGTTGATCACGGCCTTCGCGAGCAACTACGGCATCCGAAGCTGGATCTATCGATTCGGCAACATCGCCGGGCCGTTTCCGACGCACGGCGTCATCCACGATTTCATTTTGAAACTGCAGCGCGATCCGGCGCGGCTCGAGATTCTCGGCGACGGCCGGCAATCGAAGCCGTACGTCCATGTCGAGGACTGCCTCGACGGAATGATGTTCGGTCATCAGCGCGCGAAAGAGATCGTCAACTACTACAACCTGGCGGTCGCGGGCTCGACGTCCGTAAACGAGATCGCGCAATGGACGATCGAAGCGATGGGACTGGATCCGAAGAGCGTGCGCATCGATTACACCGGCGGATCGCGCGGCTGGCCCGGAGATGTTCCACAAGTCCGGCTCGACACGCGGCGGATGGAATCGCTCGGCTGGCTGCCGAAAATGTCTAGCGCCGAGGCGGTGCAGCGGGCGATACGGGAGACGGTGGAGCAGCTCCGCCCGCGCTGAGCCACTGCTGCGCCAGCGCGATGTTGTTCCTGGCATGCGGCGCGTTCGGATCGATCGCCAACGCCCGCTGGAATTGCGCGATCGCGTCATTGATCTCCGACGTTCGCTCGGCGCCGATCGGCAGCGGCCGCGCGCGCATCATCAGTGCCGTTCCGAGTCCGACATAGGCCTGCGCGCGCCATTTCGGATCGGCGCCGCGGACGTTTTCCACCAGCTCGATCCCGCGGCGCAGATGCGCAATTGCGCGATCGGGCGCCGTCATTTCGAGAGTTTGTCCCAGCGTGTATTCGGCGAGCGCGTTAGGCGGAGTGACCGCGATCGTATGCGCGAAGAGCGTCTCGCTGTCCTTCCAATAGCCGACCTGCCGGAATGCGATCGCTGCGAACACGACCGTCGCGATCGCTCCGACCGCGATCAGCGCGCGTTTCGGGACGGCCCACATCACGACCATCGACAGCCCGATGAATGAAAAATATGTGTAGCGGTCCGCGATCGCCTGAATGCCGATCTGCACGATCCCGATCACCGGCACCAGCGTTCCCAGAAACCAGAACCAGCCGGTGAAGAGATACGGAAAGGCGTTGCGGTAGTAGAACGCGGCGATCGAAATCGCGAGCAACACAATGACGGCGCCGATCGCGACGGCCGGCGAGATCGGCTCCATCGGATACAGGACGGCGAGGTTCACGGGCGCGAGGAATTTTCCGATGTAGCGCACATACGCGACCGCGGCGTTGCTGAGCCGCAGCGCGAGCGGGACGTTTTCCACGCTTTGCATCGCGGTCAGATTGCGCTGGCCGACTACGGCCATCACCGCGCCGAAAACTGTGAGACCGAACAGCGGCAGCTTCTCGATCACCAGCGTGCGAATTCCGCGACGGGCAAGCGGCCAGAAATCGAGAAGCAGAAGCACGAACGGAAGCGTGATGTACATCTGCTTCGCCATCAGGCTGAGCGCCATGGCGACAAACACGCGCCAGCGGCGAGTCGGTGCGGACGCGTAAAAGAAAATCGCGAGCATCGCGAAGAATGTGCTGAGCGTGTCCTTCCGCTCCGAGACCCAGGCCACCGATTCTACGTGCGCCGGATGGACCGCGAAGATCGCCGCGACGAACGCGCTCGGCCACGTCGCGAGCGTCATCCGCTGCAGCGCGAGAAAAAGAAGGAATGCGCTGGCGAGATGCAGCAGCACGCTCGTCATCACGTGCATGCCGGCCTGCGCCCGCCAAAGATCGACGTCCAGCATGTGCGACATCCAGGTGATCGGATACCAGCCGATCGACGCCGATCCGACCGCCCAGCCGATCGACTCGGCAGTCAGGCCGCGCGAGACGTGCGCATTCTCGGTGACGAACTGGCCGTCGTCGTAGTTGAGAAACGAGTGCGTGGTGACCTGCGCGTAGACGACGATCGTGAGGAGTCCGAGGAAAAGGAGGATGACGCCATTCGGAATGGAAGGGCGGCTCTCTACTTTTCTTCGCGACTTGCGCGCCATGGAGCGCGCTAGTCTAATCGGCCCACGTGAAATCGATCGACTATGCGGTGGTCGCTGGCCTCATCGCGATCGGATCGGTGGCCGGTTCCCGGTGGCCGGCGGCCGGCAACCGTCCAC
>JALYZI010000032.1 GCA_030948915.1 Acidobacteriota bacterium | reverse complement strand
TGACGCAACATGCCACCTCGTCGGCGGGCCCCACCGCCCCCGAACCCACCTTCGCCGAACGCGTGCGAACGCTCCTCGAAACGGAACGCATCGGCACGCTCGCCACGCATTCCGCGCTCCACCCCGGCTTTCCGTTCGCCTCGGTCATGCCGTACGCGCTCACACCCGACGGCTCGCCTCTGTTTCTCATCAGCGGAATGGCCCTCCATACGCAGAACGTCATCGCCGACGCGCGCGCGAGTCTGCTCGTGATGCAGAGCGGGAGCGGGGGCGATCCACTGGGGGCACCGCGCGCCACGCTTCTCGGAACCGCGCGTCGTATTGAAGGGGACGAATCGCTGCGCGAGCTGTATCTGCAGCGGCACCCGTCGGCGCAGCATTGGATCGCGTACTCCGATTTCTCGTTCTTCCGGCTCGACGTCGCGCACATCTACTTCGTCGGCGGATTCGGCGTGATGGGCTGGGTGGAGCACACCGACTACGCGACCGCAGCCGCTGATCCACTCGCCGACGCCGCTGCCGGAATCATGGAGCACATGAACCGCGATCACGCCGACGCGCTGCGCGACATCACCCGTCGCTTCGGCGGACTCGACGCGCTCGACGCCACCATCGTGTCCTGCGACCGCCTCGGATTCGTCGTGCGCGTGCGCACGGCCGAGGGGATGAAGGGGACGCGGATCGCGTTTCCGGAGCCGGTCACATCACGCGAAGACGCGCGGAAGATGTTCGTCGCGATGACGAAGCAGTCGCGCTAGCGATTGTCTCGCTACTGCGTGCTCGGTGCCCTTCTCGGCGATGAACTCGGTGTGCTGCGATTTTTGCGGATAGACGAGCGGCTTCAGCGTTCCGCGGAGGCGTCCGAGGTCGAGGGTGGTGACGTGCGCGCAGCGTGTGAACTTTGTCAGATCACCAGGGGAGAGCACGAGCTGGCCGTCGAGGAGTCGCATGTTGGGGAAGGATCCGAATTATGCGCTTTTCTACTCGGGGTAGAAGTTTCCGTGCTTCACAAAATATGCTCATTTCTGCAGCAGCGTCTCTCCGCAGAACCATTTCATCTCCTGGACACGCTCGACAAAACGTCCAGGGACCGCGGACTCCCTCAGTTCATCCAGACTCATGATTCCTTCACCACGGTCCACTCCAAAATACCTGGGAGCTACAGTGGGGTCTTCCCGTCACGAGACTGCGGCACTACTTGTGGCGAGACTCTTCGGCGATTTTTTCTCGCAGCCAACGACTCAGGAGCGCTTCAGGCGAAAGTCCATGGTTCTCGGCCGCGTTGCGAAGCTGTTCCGCGAGTTTTTTTTCCAATGGAACGTAGATGCTCGACGAGCGGAGCTGAACTTGGAATGCGGCAGGGTGGGTCCCCTCCTCGTATTCTCCGAGATCGTGATCGTCCCAGAACTCGCCGATTCCTCGGTACGAATCTGCGTCTGAAGTCGAGCTTTTATTTTTGACCATACATTCGTCTCTCACCGGAGCTCATGTCGCGTGCCGAGACCGGCAAAGCGCGGCGATCCGTTTTGTAAACGAAGAACACAATAACGTATCTTCCGGCATCTGTGCGCCCCAGTGCCGCGTAAACGTCCTCACTCTCTCGGAAACCCTTCTCGACGAATCGGAACTTCGGCGAATTTTGAAATACCTCTTCGGCTTCGCTCACATGGATACCATGCTTGCGAGCGATCTTCTCAACGATCTCCTCGAGCCAAATGAATCCGTCGATTCGGAACGTGCTCACCGCCGATTCATCTCCGATTCGAGGACAATCGTCGCCCAGCCTGCAGCCGCATCATGCGAAAATCATCGTAGCAGCGAGGAGAAGTGGGATCGCTGAAATCCACCGCTGGTAGACTGCACGGTTCAATCACAAATTCGAGGTTTTCATGGCACTGAGCAATCGGCAGCGCGTCGAACAGGCACTCGACCTTTTGAATCATGGTGTTTCAGGATCCGTTAGCAAGGATCGATGATGACCCCGACCATTCGGCGGAGGAGCGACGCGAGATCATCATCGGTCAATCGCGCGCGGGTCGGCTTGTCTTGGTAAGCTTTACGGAGCGCGGGACCAGCGTGCGAATCATCAGTGCCCGGGTTCCGGACCGCGACGAACAGAAACGGTATGAAGAAGAAAACATCTGAAGACGCCTACGACGACTTGCGACCGCATTACGACTTCGACTACACCAAGATGAAGCGCAATCGCTTTGCCGGAATGAAACTGTCAGCGCCGATCTATCTTGACGACGATGTCGCTGAAGTCTTCGATTCTTCCGAAGCGGTCAATACCGTTCTCCGCTCAGCCATCCGCGCCATGCGCAGCGCAGGGGCGAAACGTCGGTCCAAGCGCCCTTCCAGGAGACGCGCTTCTTAACTCGCAGAAGTCCTAGAATCAGGTCCATGCGCCAGGTCGTCGTCAGACGAGGAGAGGATGGGCAGTGGGTGGCCGAGCGCCCGAGCCTCCCCGGGTGCATCACCCAGGGTCGCTCTCGAGAGGAAGCGATCGAGAACGCCCGCGATGCGGTTGAGCAGTGCATCGCTGCTCTGGAGGAAGATCGGCTTCCCGTCCCGCCCGAGACCTTTGACACTCTTGTCGTAGCGGTTTGACGAAGCGGGCAGAACAGAAGGAGAGCGACATGAGCGACGTCCGAAGATTCACCGGCATGATCTATCGCGAAAATGGTAGTTACGTTGCGCTCTGCCCGGAGATCGATGTCGCGAGTCAGGGAGATTCTGTCGAAGAAGCGTCGGCAAATCTGCGCGAAGCGGTCGAGCTTTTCATCGAGACTGCCGACCCGTCCGAGATCGCAGCGCGAATGCGAGAAGAGCTGTACGTGACGGCGCTGGAGGTCGGCGCTGGGTAAGCTCCGCGTCGTTTCCGGCGCGGAGGTCTGTGGATTCTTGCTGCAAACGGGTTCCGAGAAGTTCGCCGGCGCGGCAGTCACATCGTGATGCGGAAACGCTCCGGTGAATCGACGATTACGATTCCGATTCCCGATCACAAAGAGCTTCGCATCGGCACATTGCATTCGATCATTCGCCAATCGCAGCTCGCGCGAGAGCTGTTCGAGAGCAAATCATGAGGGCCATCGTTCAGAAATTCGGGGAGAAGGTCGCGGGATGACAGCTTCTACAGTGAGGAGATGTTCACCGCTTCCGTCGGTATCCCGTCGCTGAACATCCGGAAGATCATCTGCACACGGCCGAACGTGATCGCGTCGCCGTCATGCAGCGGTTGCGGCTGATGCACACGCGATCCTCCGATGAACGTCCCGTTCGTGCTGCCGAGGTCTTCGAGGGTGACGTCGGAGCCGGAGACATGAACGACCGCGTGGCGGCGGGAAATCGACGGGTCGTCGATCCACGCCACTGCATTTTGATCGCGCCCCAGGACGTTCGCTCCCGAGCTGAGTTGAATTTCACGCGCACCCCAGATGAGGCGGTACGCGTGCTCGATCTTTCGGTGGGATGTCACCTCGCCACAGAAGGCGTAGCCGACGCGGTGCACTGTCCGGATCAGCCGCGGGTCGCGAGCATCGTCCGCCAGCGCGCCGCGCAGCTCGGCGACGATCGCCGCCAGCGTCCCCTCGCCCACGTGCGTCGCCGGCCACACTCTGTCGAGAATCTCCTGTTTGGGGACGACTCGAGGACGCGATTCGATGAGGTGCTGGAGCACATCAAAAGCCTTCGTGGAAAGGTGTACTGTGTCTTCGCCGCGCCGAAGCTCGCGAGTCGTGGAGTCGAGTGCGAATGACGCGAAATGTACGCGCATGGCGGGCAGACTATGGAAATTCCATAATTTTCCCATGAAACCAGAAGGACTTCTTCGACTTGTCAGGCGATGTTGAATTATCCGCCCGAGCCCAATGAGGCGCAAGGCGACAGGAGGATCCAAATGCGTCTCGCAATCGTCTCAGTGACGCTGTTTGCCGCTCAGCTGCTCGGCGGAGTGAATCAATGGACGAGCCGAGGGCCGAGCGGCGGATCGGTTACCACGATCGTCGCGGATCGCTCAAACCCGAACATCGTGTACATCGGCACCTATGGCGGCGGAATCTTCAAATCGGAAGACGCCGGCGTTTCGTGGCGCGCCGTCAATGAAGGGCTGTCCGATCCGAGCGTGATCTCCCTGGTGATCCGACACGATCGTCCGGCCACGCTCTTCGCAGGAACGACGCGCGGAGCGGTGATGCGGACACGCGATGGCGGCGCGTCGTGGACCGAGACCATCCGTCTGCCGGGAGGCATCTGGTCACTCGCTTTCGATCAACGCCATGGCAGCCTCTTTACGCTGGCGAGCGGCAGCTTTGACCTCATGCGAAGCGACGACGATGGTGACACGTGGCAGACGATCCCCCAGCAGCAGCGACTGGAAAGACTCGCTGCCATGGATGGAAAGCTCTACGGAGTGGTGGATCGCGCACTTTTCGTCAGCGACAATGGCGGTTCTGACTGGACCACTCTTCTCGCCATCGGCGACCCCAACGTGTCGCTCGCCGTCGATGAAGAGCGATCGACCATCGTGATCGGCAGCCGGGGCTTTATCACGCGAAGCGTCGACGCCGGGAAAAATTGGGAACGACTCGTGGTATCCGCACCGCTCGATAGCCAGGAGGTCGTCGTCTACGCGCTGGCGCCTTACGCCGGAGGAGTCGTGATGGCGACATCCGCAGGTGTCCTGCGATACGCGGACGGCACCGGATGGACTCCGGTCGGTGACGCCGGGAAGGCGACGTCTGTGATTCTGAGAACGGAAGCAAACGGAGAACACATCTTCGCCTTCAATTGGGACACGTCGCTTCTGTACGACTGGAAGTCTGCCCGGCCGGTGTGGCGCCCGGTGGATACCGGACTGCAATCCGCCAGCACACAGGATGTTGCCGTCGCCGGCGCTTCGGTATACGCAGCGACCTGGCAAGGGCTGGCCACGCATTCCACGGATTCGGAGAGCTGGCGCGCAATCGACGTCGCATCAAGCCCAACCGTCCATATGCAAAGCGTAAAGGCGACGAGCTCCGGCGTTGTCCTTGTCGGGAATTCTTCCGGTCTTCATAAAAGTGATGATGGCGGAGCGACCTGGAAACTGAGCGCTCCGAAAACGGCCACCGCCATCGGCATTTCGCCATCCGATCAGAAGACGATCTACGCGGCGCTTTCAAATGCGATGTCGAAGAGCACCGACGGCGGAGACACCTGGCGCTCGATTCAAAATGACATGCCTCTCGGCTATTACTTCTTCTATTACGGGTTCTATTCGCCGTCGATCGAGGTCGATCGCTCCGATGCCGACATCGTGTACGTCTGCTACGAGCATTTATACAAGAGCATCGACGGCGGCGTGCACTGGAAACCGATCCTGCAAGCGGCGTCGGCCATCGCGATCGACTCGGCCAATCCCTCACTCCTTTACGCAACCGACTATCGCGGAAACGTGTGGGTAAGCAGCAATGCCGGCGCGAGCTGGCAGTCGCCGGATGTCGAAGGCGATGTCGTCGCGCTGGCAACGGATCCGGCGCGCGCGTCGGTGGTCTACGCCGGCACGTCGGCGGGCAACGTGTATCGCAGCGTGAACGGAGGGCGGCGGTGGAGCAAGATCAGTGACGGTCTCTCCGGCGCCTACATCAACAAGCTGGCTCTCGATTCTTCCGGGAATCGTCTGTACGCCGCGACGTCCGGAGGTGTCTTCGAATACTTGCGCGATACGACCTACCTCGCAGGCGCGACGAAGTACAGCGTGTCTCTGCAAACGTATTTCGCGAATTTCGTTTCCGCGGATGATTGCGGCGACGGCCGCGTCGTGGCCAACGCATCATCGGCCGGACCGTGCGAGACATTCACGCTGTACGACGTGAACGGCGGCGCGCTCACCGACGGCGATCAGATCTACATCCAGGCGCCTAACGGAAGTTTCCTCGGCGCTGAAAACGGCGGATCTACTAACTGCCGCGGTTGCGACACCCGGGTGAATGCCAATCGAGCGGTTGCCCGCGCATGGGAGACGTTCACGATTCATGCGGTCGGCGGAATCAAGTCGGCCATCGGCGACGGAGCAAAGATCAGCCTGCAAGGCATCGCCGGTGGTTACCTGTCCGCCGAAGACGGCGGCAGCAACGGATGCGGCGGTTGCGACAGCGCCGTGAACGCGAATCGCGTAGTGCAGAACGCGTGGGAGACGTTCACCATCCGCATACGGTGACTTGGTGGCCGGTGGCCGGTTGCCGGTGGCCGGTTGCCGGTTGCCGGTTGC
>JALYZI010000022.1 GCA_030948915.1 Acidobacteriota bacterium | reverse complement strand
TGATCAAACCGGTCGCGGATCGACAGGGTCACGATCGCCGCTACTCGCTCGATACGAAGAAGCTCGAGCGTCACGGATTCAAATCCGCGGCGAACTTCGACGATGCGCTGCGGCGAACGGTGGAGTGGTACGTGAAGAATCAGCCCTGGTGGCGCGCCATCAAAGAGCGGAGTGCCGAGTTCCGCGAGTACTACGCGAAGCAGTACGGCGCTACGCGATCGCCCGCGCGATGAGAAACGCCGCGGTGGCTGCCAGGCCGCCGGTGATCGTCGTCTGCAGCGCGCTCTTGATCGGACGCGCGCCGGTGTAGCGGCCTTTGATCAGGCCGAATACAAAGAGCGCAACGAGCGTGACCGAGACAGAAAACCAGAGCGCCGTGCGCGCGTTGTGAATCAGAATGTACGGCGTGAGCGGAATGAGTCCGCCGACGATGTACGCGGTCGCGATCATGAAGGCGCTCGTTCGCGCGCGCTTCGGATCGGGACGCTCGAGGCCGAGCTCGAAGCGCATCATGAAGTCGACCCACTGCTTCGGCTGGCGCGTCATTGCTTCGACCACCGGCTTGATGTGCTCCTCGCTGATGCCGTATTCGCGGAAGACGTCGGCGACTTCCTTCATCTCCTCGCGCGGCATCTGCTTCACTTCCTGGTGCTCCCGCTTCTCCTCGGCCGCGTAATGTTCGGCGTCGCTTTTCGCCGCCAGGTAGCCGCCGAGGCCCATGGCGATCGAGCCGGCGGCGATTTCGGCGAGGCCGGCGGTGACGATGATCCCCGCTTGCTGGACCGCGCCGCTCAATCCGGCCGCCAGCGCGAAGGGAACAGTCAGGCCGTCGGCCATCCCGATGACGATGTCGCGGACGACTGCACTCGACGTGAAGTGCCGTTCGACATGCGGTGTTGTCGGCATCAGCGCATTATGACGCGCCGCAGAGGCGGATACCGGCGAACGCGCACGCCGATGTCTTACGTGAGTGCCGAGATCAGCAGTATCGGACCCACGAAAATCAGAAACAGGATGATGATCGGGATCAGACAGGCGAGGATCGCGATGCCGACCGCCAGCAGGACGGCGAATTTGACGATCAGGACAATCGCGATGATCGGCAGAAACAAAAGCTTGAATGGCAGCAGTGCGATTTTGAGCATGAGTTTCAACGCCAGAGTGGCGGCTCCTACGATGCAGACAACCAAAAATAGAAACGCGAAGAGTGTCAGTGCGAACATGACATTCAGTGGATACGAGGGGCACCTTCGCGGGTTGCAGGCCACGTCAATCCGCGAGGCCCGACATACACCGACTGCGGGCGGATCAGCCGATTCGCCGCTTTCTGTTCAAGGCAATGCGCGATCCACCCCGCCACCCGGCTGATGGCGAACGTCGGCGTGAAGAGCGCGGTTTCGAGGCCTAAGCCGTGGAGGAGTAGGGCAGTGTAGAACTCGACGTTCGTTTGCAGGCGCCGGCCGGGTTTGTACTCTTCGAGCAGGCGGAGGGCGGTTTTTTCGACGCTTTTTGCGAGATCGTAGAGCGGATCCCCGCCCAGGAGCCGCTCGGTGGCCGCCGCCAGGACGTCGGCGCGCGGGTCGCGCACCTTGTAGACGCGATGGCCGAAGCCCATCAGCTTTTCTCCCGCCTCGATCTTCCGCCGCAGCACCTCTTCTGCACGCGACGCATCGCCGATCTCGAGCACCATATCGAGCGCCGGCCCCGGCGCGCCGCCGTGCAGCGGACCCTTGAGTGCGCCGACTGCGCCGACGATCGCCGATACGAGATCGGAGCCGGTCGACGTGATGACGCGGGCCGTGAACGTCGATGCATTGAGGCCGTGATCGACGACGGTGTTGAGATACGTTTCCAGTCCGCGGACACGCTCGGCCGACGGGACTGTGCCGTCGAGCATGAACAGATAGTTCGCGGCGTGTGAAAGATCGCTGCGCGGCGCGATCGGTTCCTGATCATGCAGGTAGCGCCAATACGCCGCGACGATCGTGGGGAAGGTGGTCAGTGGAGCGCCGCCAATTCCTGCAGCGGCTCTCAGCGCATCCATCGGATCGTCTTTTCGCCTGGCAGCCGCGCGCAGAAGCTCGTAGGCGATCGGCTGCAGCTCGCGCTCGCCACCGAGGAACTCGCCGGCGCCGAGGATGCGGACGGTTTCCTCGAATGTGGCGTTAGGCGCGAGATCCTCGACCGCGTAGCCGCGGATGATCAACTCGCCGCGCTGGCCGTCGACCATGCTGATCGCCGTCTCGGCCGCCACGACGCCTTCCAGGCCTTGATTCATGCACGTATATTATCAATCACGTCAATGTTGATGATAAAATCAATATATGCTGACCGCCGCAGAGGCCGCCCAGCGTCTCGGAATCAGCGTCGCGACGCTCTATGCCTATGTGAGCCGCGGCCTGATTCGATCGTTTCCCGATCCGAAGAACCCCCGCGGCCGCCTGTACTCCGTGGAGGATGTGGAGCGGCGGCGACCCGAGAAGGCGGGCGAGCGCGCGCTGCATTGGGGCGGCCCGGTCCTCGAATCAGCGATCACGCTGATCTCCGGCGATCATCTCTACTACCGCGGCCACGATGTCGCCGAGCTTGCGCGAAACAATTCAATCGATGATGTCGCGTCACTCATCTGGACGGGATCGATCGCGCCGGTCGCCTTTGCGCTGACACAGCTTCATGTCGTTTCCGGGCGCGCCACTGAAGGTCTGCCCTTCATCAATCGCGCGGCCTCGATTCTGCCGATCGTCGGTGCGCGCGATTCGCTCGCTTACGACCTGCGTCCGCACGCGGTCGCGCAGACCGGCTGGCGCATTCTCAATCTCCTCACCAGCGTGGCCGCGGAATCGTCAGAGCTCGCGCCGACGGTCGAGGAGACGCTGCAGAAGCGATGGGCCCCCAGGTCCCGTCCGGCGCGCGATCTCATCCGCGCCGCATTGATTCTCTGCGCCGATCACGAGTTGAATGTCTCCGCGTTCGCCGCGCGATGCGTGGCATCAGCCGGATCGAATCCCTACGCCGTCGTCAGCGGCGGTTTGAGCGCGATCCAGGGCAACAAGCACGGCGGCATCACCGCGCGCGTCGAGCGCATGCTCGACGAATTGCGGTCGGCGGACGACCTCGCGGCGGCGCTTGGCGAGCGCATGCGTCGCGGCGAGCCGATCCACGGATTCGGACACCGCCTTTATCCGAACGGCGATCCCCGCGCGCAGGTCCTCATCCAGATGCTCGGCGAGCATCTTCCGAAGTCGAAGGAACTGCATTTCGCGCTACGCGTCGCGCAGGCGGCCGGCGAATTGATCTCGGAAAGACCGACGATCGATTTCGCGCTGGTCGCGATGACGCTGGCCCTGAAGATGGAGCCCGGCACTCCTCTCGCCCTCTTCGCCCTCGGACGAACGATCGGATGGGTCGGTCACGCGATCGAGCAGTACTCGCGCGACGAGATCATCCGGCCGCGGGCGCGGTATGTGGGGCCGTCGCCCGTCACTTCATCTTGATCATCTTCTTGAGCCGGCCGACGACATCACCGCCGACGAGCGAATCGGCGGCATTGAGCACTTTCTGAATCATCTCCAGCACGTCGTCCCTTCCGCTCCAATGTTCGCGGAGGACCGATGCATCCGTGCCGGTCAGGACCTTGTTGAGAACGTACACGCCGAAGATCAAATCATCCATGTATCCAATCGGTCCGAGGAGCGCCTCGGGCATGAAGTCGAACGGAAGGATGAAATAGGCGAGCGCGCTGCCGACGAGGACCTTGTCTTTGCCGCTGACGCGCCGGTCCGTCGTCAGCCGCCACAGCAGGATGAAGACATCCGGAACGAGCATCAGGAACTCGGCCGTCTTGCCGAGGACGCCACCCTTTTTGTCGATGTAATCCTGAATCGACGCCCGTACGCGATCGTAGAACCGCTGTGCGCGGTCCGGAGTCACGGGGCGCCCCTCTTCCTCGCGCACGCGCCGTTCGATGTCTTCAGCGGTTTCTTCCATCACTTTCCTCCGTGCCGGCGGGCAGATCTGCGCCGCCTCTGCCGAGCGTGACGGCCAGGCCGCCGTCGATGATCCAGACGCGCTGGATCTCGGCATCAATGAAATTTGGCAAGAATCGATCCAACGAGAAAACCAGCGTCGCCGGCTCCTCGAAGCCGACCAGATCGCGCGGCAGCCGGTCGCGCATCAGGCCGAAAAGGAATCGAGGGATCGGAATGGCGCCGAAGGCCGAAACCGACCGTAGCGGAACACGCACCTTGCGCCCGCTTGCGAGGATCTCGTTGATCTGGACCTCGAACGGGACGCTGACGAATTTCCGGACCGAGCCGACGACGCGCATGAGAGCGTTATCGAATTGGACTTCCAGCCGCTCGATCGGATCGACGCGGAAAGATTGCACCAACGCGTTCAGCTTTTCGCCGTTGACGCGAACTTCGAGCTGGTCCCACTCTACGAATCTCTTCAAGTCCTGAGTCCTGAGTCCTGAGTCCTGAG
>JALYZI010000299.1 GCA_030948915.1 Acidobacteriota bacterium | reverse complement strand
CGATCGTTGATGTAACGTCGGCAGCGGTCACTCCGTACATTGCGGCGCGCAGCGGGTCGATGCGAAACGTGACGGCCGGGCCGCTGATCACGATCCCATTGAAGATCTCGACGACGCCTTTCACTTTGCCGATTGACTCCGCGATCTGCCGGGCCGAGCGATGAAGGGCAATCGTGTCTTCGCTGTACAGACGGATCTCGACGGGCGACGGAGAGCTTTGCAGGTCGCCGATCAGATCGCTCAGGATGCCGATGAACTCGACACGCAGCGCCGGCTCGGTGGATTCGATTTTCTGGCGCAGCTCGGTTGTAATCTCATCACTCGGCCGGCGACCTTTGTCGCGCAGTTTGACGGCGAAATCGCCGGTGTTCGGCTCAGTGACGCCGGCAAGTCCCAGCTGCGAGCCGGTGCGGCGCGAGAAGCTCTCCACATCGGGTGTTTCTTTCAGCAACCGCTCCACATGGCGGAGTATGCGATCGGTCTCGACCAGCGATGCTCCAGGAGGCGCGACGTAGTCGAGAATGAACGCCCCTTCGTCGAACTCGGGCAGAAACTCACTGCCTAGCAATTTGTAAACGAGATACGCGATTACGAGGAGCCCGGCGATGACGAGGAGCATCCAGCGTGTATGGCGGAGCGCGAGCTCGAGCAAACGCTCGTACAGCGTCATGCCGCGCTTCAGAATCCGTCCGCCCTGTTCGTCTTCGCTCTTCGCCGTATGCGATGCCGCGCTGACGAACCGCCGCGCGAGGACCGGCGTGAAAAAGAGCGCGAGCACGAGCGATGTCAGGAGCGCAACCGTCATCGTCAGCGCGAGAGACCGGAAGAAGACGCCCGTGACACCGGTGAGCAGCGACAACGGAAGAAACACGACCACCGGCGTGATCGTCGACCCGATGATCGGTCCCGAGATCTCGGCGAGCGCGCGGTGCACGGCGTCGACGCGATTCTCGCCCGCGGCGACGTGCGCGTAGATGTTCTCGACGACGACGATTGCGTCATCGATCACCAGCCCGATCGCCGCAGCCACGCCGCCCAGGGTCATCAGATCGAATGAAAGCCCGGCCAGCCACATCACCAGAATCGTGACGAGGATCGTGACCGGAATGACGACCGTCGCGACGAGCGTCGTCCCCCAGCTGCGAAGAAATCCCCACATGATGAGAACGGAGAGGACGAGCCCGATGAGGATGGCATCGCGGACGGAGCTGACGGCGGCGCGGACCAGCAGCGACTGGTCGTAGAACGGTTTGATCTCGACGTCGCGCGGAAGTTGTTTTTGAATGTCGACGAGCTGCAGCTTGATCGCATCGGCGAGTGCGGCCGTGTTGGCAGTCGGTTGCCGCAGCACGTTGACGAGCACCGCCGGCTTTCCGTCGGCGCTCACGATCGTATATCGCGGCTCGAATCCCGGTTCCACCGTCGCGACATCCGACAGCAACACCGGCACGTTGTTCACGGTGCTCACGACGATGTGCCCGAGCTCGTCGAGGTTGGTCGCCTGCCCGCTGACGAGAGCCAGCTCGAGCTGATGGTTTTCGTCGATGAGTCCGGGCGAGTCGATCACGTTCGTGTTTTTGAGCGCGTCGACGACCTGCGAGATTGTCAGGCCGCGCGATTCGAGTCGCGCCGGATCGACGCTCACGTGATACTCGCGAATCTCACCACCCTGAACCGTGACTGTCGAAACGCCGGGCACGCGTGCGAGCGGCGGACGGATCGTGAGCTCGGCAAGCGTGCGCAATGTCCCGGGGTCGCGCTTCGACGAAGTCACGGAGTAGGCGATGATGGGAAAAACGGCGAATGTCAGCCGTTCGACTCGCGTGACGGTCGCCGTGGCGGGCAACGTTGACGAGAGCTGCGAGACGCGCGACTGCACCATCTGCAGTGTCTGCTCGATGTTGACGCGCCAGTCGAAGAACAGGTCGACCTCAGTGGCTCCGCGCGCGGTCACCGACTTCACGCGCGCGATTCCGGGCATGCCGGCCATCGATTCTTCGATCGGTCGCGTGACGGTGATCATCATCTGCTGCGCCGGTACTTCGCCGTTCTCGACCACGATGATGATTCGCGGGAAGTTCGTCTGGGGGAAGAGCGATAGCGGGACCTGCGTCATCGCGATCAGACCGCCGATCGCGAGCAGCAACATGACGGCTACCACGGCACGCCACTGCGTGTCGACGAGACGGCCGAGGTTCATTTCGCGGGCGCGCCTTTGTCGCTGGCGACTGTGACTTTCGTGCCGTCGGGCAGCCCGTAGTTTCCCTCGGTGACAACAGTCTCGCCGCCCTGCAGCCCCGAAAGAATCTGCATGCGGTCAGCGGTTCGGACGCCGATCGTGACATGCACCTCATGCGCGATGGACTTGTTGTCGACAACCATCACGGTTCCGCTGTTGCCGTTTGTGGCATCGAGCGTCACTGCCGGCGCCGGGACGATCACGGCGTTGGAGACCGATTGCGCTGCGATGACCATGCGGGCAACGCCGTTAGGCCGAAGGAGTCCGGTCGGATTCGGTATGCGGGCCCAGACCTCCACGCTTCGGCTCTGTGGGTCGGCGCCGTGACCGACGAGACTGATCGCGCCGTCTAGCGGTTGTAAGGTTTGGTCCTCGGGAATGATCTTGACCGCATCTCCCGGCTTGAGTGCCGACGCGATCTCCTCGGCTATCTGCGTCTTTGCGATGAGATTGGTGGCGTCGGCAATCGTCACGAGTTTCGCGCCCGCGGCCGCCAGATCACCCTGATATTGAAATTGACCCGTGATCACACCGTCGAACGGCGCGCGGAGCACGGTGTAGCTGAGTTGTGCGTCGAGATTTTTCAGGCGATCGCGCGCCTGCTGGGCGCGCGACTGGGCGACTTGAATGTCGCCCGGGTTCGTGACGGCGTGATGGGCGCTGGCGGAGGCCTCCGCGACACGGAGATCGTCCTGGGCCTGGGTGACTGTGAGCGCTGAGGATTCGAGGTCCTTTTTCGAAATGCCGCCTTGTTCGAACAGCACCTTGCGGCGCTCGTAGGTTTTTTCCTGGGTGTCGAGATTCGCGCGCGCATCCCGGACCGCCTTCGTGTCCTGGGCATTGGTGATCGGGATCGCGCCGTTGACTGTCGAGTGCGCGGTCGTTTCCGCTTCCGTCACTGCTGATGCAGCTTCGGCGCGTTGCGCTGCGAGATCGCGCGCCTCCAGGACAACCAGAACATCCCCGGCGCGCACGCGTCGGTTGGTCAGCAGCGGCATCTGCGCGATCTGCGCCGCGACTTTGGGACTGATCGTGGCCTCGCGCTGCGCGGCGAGAGTCGCCACCGCAGTGACTTCTCTGGCGATTGTTCCACGTTCCGCCTTCGCGACCTGAACGCTGACCTCGACGTTTGTTTCTCCGGCTGGCGTCGCAGCATGGCAACTTCGCCAGAGCAGAAAAATGACGAGGAGAAGGACGATTGCGCCGGCGATTCCGAGAAATCTGCGCTCGCGCCACCAGACGCGCGTGTCGGTGTCCGTCGACGTTTCTCGAAATATCGTCATTGACCGACTGCCTCCAGCAGATGCGCGCGCGCAGTTTGATAGTCGAAGAGCGCCTGCTGCAGGGCCAGCCGCTGTGTCGCCAGCGTCGTCAGGGCGTCGGTGGCTTCCACGATGGTCGCCTCGCCGGCCCGGTAGCGCGCGATCGAAATCTCGACGTTGCGCTCGGCGTCGGCAACTGCGCGCCGTGCATTATCGACGCGCTCCGCGGCCGTCAATGCCTCCTGACGTGCAGTGGCGTATTGCAGATAGAGATCGCGGATCGTCAGCTCGCGTTGGATCCGTGCGCCGCGTGCACGCAAGTTCGCCTGTCGAATGCGACTGAACGATGCGCCCCAGTCGAAAATCGGGATGTCGACGTTTGCAGTCGCCAGGATTCCACGATGCTGGCTGAGAATACCGGGCGTCAGCGTGTTCGAGTCGAATCCGGTGTCGACGGAATAGGTGATCCGCGGCAGCATTTCACCGCGCGACACTCTGATATTGGCTTCGGCCGCGCGCACTTGTGCGTCGAGCTGCACGAATTCCGGACGCCGGCCGACGTTCGCGGCTGTCAGCGTTTCGATCTCCCGAGAATTGATCGCTTGCGGCAGCGGCTCGATCGAAGGCGCGTTCGTGATTCCGGATCCGAGCAGCGTGCCGAGCGAGGCGTTCGCGATCACCTCGGCCTGCCTCGCTTGTGCGAGATCATCGCGACGCGCCGCGGTCTGCAATCGTGCGCGAATGGCATCCACTTCGGGGACCTCGCCCGCGCGATAATTCAGATCGGTCACACGCTCGAACTCCTCGGCCGCCGCGAGACTCTGCTCGGCCGCACTCCGTTTCGCAGATGCCAGCGCCGCACCGTAATACGCTTCGTTGACACCGCGAACAAGCGCACGTCGCGCGATGTCCGTTCCCGCTCGCGCTGCGTCCAGGAGCGCCCGGCTTCGACGGACAGCCGCGACGAGACCGAGGTTCAGGTCACCGGTGACACCGAGGAGATTCTGATATTCGTGGACTGCGTTCGCGGCGATGAAGCTCGGATCGGGTGTTCCGCGCGATCGCGAATTGTATGTGATGGTGAACGAGTCGCGCGCTCGCGGCAACAGCGCTGCCCTCGCCTGGCGCAAGTCTTCCTCGGCGATCTGCTCATCGATTTCTGCCTGCCGCAGCGTGGAGACCTGTTGCATCGCTGTCGACAGGGCGGTCGACAACGACATCGGCGACGCGGGTTGCGGAAGCTGTGGCGCCGGTGTTGGCAGCGTCTGCCCGAATGCGGAGACGGCAGCCATCAGGCCGATCAGAGGACGGTACACAGCCCGATGCTGATTCAAGAATCATGAACGATAGATTAACTGCCTCTACCCTGGGAAGCGTCCCCGCCCGCCCATGCCCCGCCCGCCGCGGCGCGGGAATCCACTGTCTTGTCGGCGTTGCGAGCGGCGATCCTGCAACTGCTGTTGCAGCGCCTGCCACTGGCTTTGCGTGAGGATCGCGCGTTCGGCTGCCAGCATCTGGATCTGGCGATCGAGCAGAGTGTCGCGCAGCGTCCGAAGGCGTTGGCCCGCGGCGATGATGTCTGCGCTGGAGGGCTGATTCGAATCGAGCACCGAGCGCACGTCGCGCATGGCAACCATCATGTCGCGATCGAGTCGCGTGATGTCGTCCTGATCGTTCGCAATCTTGTCGAGCGCGGCGATCTGGTCGCTACTGAGACGCACGGCATCCGCGATCATCGGCTGGTGCCACCAGTCGGCCGGCGGGAGCATATCGAGGGCCGCCGCGACCGGCCGCGATTCGGAGGCGGGAGGACCACTTCGCGGCGAGTACACGGGTTGGCCGTTATCGGTGGCGCAGCCGCAAAGGAGGCTCGCAAAAGCGAGAATTGTCATACGTTTCATACGATGTTGTACGCCTCCACTGCGGGTGTGTTGAAGAATGTTAGTCGCGAATGAGCAACCGCGCCGCGTTTCCGCCCAGGATTGCGGCGCGGTCGGATTCGGAGATATTCAGCGCCGCAATGCTGTCGAGCATCTTGCGCAGGCTTCCGATCTGATGCGGATAATCGCTGCCCGCCAGGATGTGATCCGCGCCTGCAAAGTCGATCGCCAGCTGCAGGGCGTGCCCGTCGAAATTCACCGAGTCGTAGTAAAACTCCTTCAGGTATTCGCTTGGCGGCCGATCGATGTTCGCGCGGCACTCCTTGAACGCGTGGAATCCGCGATCGAGCCGCTCGACGAGATACGGAATCGCGCCGCCGAGGTGCCCGAGCGCCCATTTGATGCGAGGAAAACGATCGACGGTGCCGCTGAAGACCAGACTCGCGGCCGCGAGCGTCGTATCGAGCGGGAAGCCGACCAGCGGCATCAGCCAGTAATCTTTCATCGCCTCGACGCCCACCGGCGAAGTCGGATGGATGTGGATCACCGCGCCGAGGTCGTTCGCCGTTTCCCACACCGGCCGGAATCGATCGTCGCTCAGCGCGGCGCCGTTGATGTTGCTGAACACCATAGCGCCGCAGAATCCAAGCTGACGGCATGCACGCTCCAGCTCCTTCGCCGATGCTTGCGGATCGCTAAGCGGAAGCGTCGCGACAGCGGCGAATCGGCCACTCGAACCCCGCACGATCGCTGCGAATCCGTCGTTGACGAGTCGCGCCAGCCTCACAGCCGTCGCGGGTTCTTCGACATGCGTTCCAGGAGTCGTGAGGCTGAGGATCTGCGTGTCGACGCCATGCTCTTTCAGCACGGTCTCGCGATACGCGATGTCGCGATGTCCGCGCACCGCGATGTTGTAGTCGCCGGGATAGTGGAGTACCGGATTTCCTTCGGCGTCGATTGTGACCTGCACGTGGCTCGATCCCGATCGAAGGGCGTCGAGATACGCCGGCGGATAAAAATGATTATGAAAGTCGATGACCCGCAATCAATCCTCGGTGACCGTGAAGTACACAGCGACCGGCGCGAGGATAACCCATGCGACAAAGGCGAAGAGCGGGATGGTGAGAAGCGGCCGCAGATCGACGTGAATCGGCGGAAGTGTCACGCCAAGGACGACGACGGCTACGATGATTGCTGTTGCGACTAATGCGGCTTGAACGAGCGTCGCAGCTCGCACGGCTGTGCGTCTGGCTTCCTCACGCGCGCGAATGCTCGTACGCCACCACATCAAGCCCGAGCTCGGAATCGGCGCTTCGCGCGTCAAAGTCTGGCGATCATCCGCGACCGCCGATGCGACGCTCAGAAGTTCCGCGCAACCATCGCACGCGGCGATATGCGCGCGCAGATCGTCGTCGATGCGTCCTGTGGTTACGGCGCGCAGGACTTCCGGTTCGTAATCGCAGTCGCGCTTAAGCACGGAGCAACTCCGCCAGTTTTTGTCGCGCCCGAAACAGAAGCGACTTGATACTCTTGCTGCTCACGCCGACGATCTCCGCGATTTCAACGTGGGTAGAACCCTGTGCATACGCCAGCCACAGAATCTCGCGCTGCAGTGGCTTCAGCCGGCCGAGCGCTTTCACGAGATCCTGGCGCGTGTCGGAAGTGTGGGTTGGCATCTCGAGATCTTCCGGAAGCGGAACGTCGGTTCCGCGCCGCTGTCGCCGGCCATGATCGCGCGCGAGATTGGTTGCGATCCGGAAGAGCGAGTTGCGCCGATGCGATTCGCTCTCGTAATTGGTCCCCGCGCGATAGAAGCGGAAGAACGCCTCCTGCAGAAGATCATCGGCCAGTTGCGAATCGCCGGTGAGACGGACGAGGTAGGCCCACACCTGTCTTGCGGTCCGTTCGTAGAACGCGCGGAAGCTTTCCTCGTCCATCCGCGCCGGTCGGGCTTTCGCCGAATCGCGTTCGACCGGCAGCGTTGTCTCTGGCATCAAAGCGGTGATCGCCATCATTCAAATCATGTCACGATTCATTGGCTGCCGGCGGCTGCCACAGTCCGAATTTTCGAGAGAGTACGTAGAAGACACCGGCCGACACTGCCAGCGCGATTCCGACGAGCAGGCCGATCATGCCGAGGCCGTAAAGCGCTTCCGATGCTTCCCCTTTGACGCGCACGCTCACCAGATCGAATCCGATTCCCATGGCGATCAGCACCAGGCCGGCCTGCAACGACCAGAAGATGCGGCTGATCGGCGCATGCATCCGACGCGGACCGGCTTCCAGTGCAATTGGAGCAGATTCAAAGAAGCGCTTTCCAGCAGGAGTCTGCATATAAGCGAGCAGCTCGTCATTGGATGTGAATCGTTCGAGCAGCTTGCCGTGCACTTCGGACTGGACTCGCGAGAGGCGGTTCCAACGCCGCTGATCGACCAAAGTCTTGATGATCCAGATCAGAACGGATGTCACGACGATGAACGCGATGCCTCCGAAAATGTCGCCGACAATCTGTCGCCACATGCGCAGGCCCGGAGGATCGGGCTCGTAATGTTCGTTCGGTAGGGTGACCTCGTCCAGAAAGTACGACGGGTTGTGGGCAACATCGGGATGTTGCGCGACGAAATTCGCGAGCGCCGGATAATTGGTCAGGTAAGTCTGATTGCCAAACAGCGTCGGATCGAGCTTGAGAACGTATCCCAGCTCCGGCGGATAACGGTGCAGCAGCGACTTCATCTCCTCGCGGGTCTGGCGAGAATCGGCATCGACTGTCGCCGTCACGGTTGCCGTGGCGGTAGCCGGCGCCGGCGGAGCGGCAAAGGCGCTCGCTGCTGCCAGGCCGAAAAAGATGAGTGCAAGGGTCCTTCGAATCATGTGTTTGGCTCCTCTACGACCGGTAATACGCAGGGAGCGTCGCGAGGTGCACAGAAAAGTGAAACCGCTCCCTCCAGTCGTGGGTAAATAGTGCTGGAGTGGATGTCGCGGCGTTCGAGGCGCTATTCCGAGATCATCAAGGTGAGGTGTATCGCTGGATCATGCGAATCGTTCGAGATTCGTCTGTTGCGGAGGATTTGACGCTGGAGACGTTCTGGCGCGTCTGGAAGTCGGCGGACCGATTCGATCCGCAGCGTGCTTTCGCACCGTGGGCCCGCCGCATTGCGACGAATCTCGCGATCACCCATCTGCGACATCGGCCGCGTGAAATCGCATACGCGACCGAGCCGGTGGCGCCGCAGGCTCCAGACGCGGCGGTTGCCCGTGATACGTCGCTGAAGATTCAGCGCGCGTTTCGCGAGCTCCCGCCGAAGCTCCAGGCCGCGGCGACACTCGCGCTCATCGAAGAACAGAAGTACGAAGACATCGCCTCGGCGCTCGGCATCTCGATCGGCGGCGTGAAGTCGCGCGTATTTCGCGCCGTCCGGATCTTGCGCAGGAAACTCGAAAAGGTGGGAATCACTCCATGAATGAGATTTTGAAATCAGCCATGCCGCCGGTAAAGGACCTCGAGCCGAAGCACGACCTCTGGCCGGCGATGCGTCGAAAGATCGACGAACAGACGATCCGCGTGCCGATGTGGGATTGGGCCCTCATCGCGGCGGTCCTTGCGTGGGTCGTGATCTATCCGCAGGGAGCGTTGACCCTGCTCTATCACCTTTGAGAGGAGGTCGCATGCAGCAGCATCCATATCTCCGTGCGTACATGGCCGGCATCACGGTTCCGACAGGATTTCTCATTGTGGCGATGACGGCGTTCACACTCGCACGCTACGTCCTCAACGTTCCGATCGATCTCGAGCGCGTGATCGTGTTCCCGATGGCGGTCGTCCCGAACGCCTGGGGTTTGTGGAACATCATCTGGCAAGCTTCGGGAAGGCGAATTCCGATCGGCGTGTTCGGCGCGATCTTGCCCGTTCCGCTTGTGTGCGGCGCTTTTGTATTGGCGCGCCTGGTGGCCTTCACGATTCCAGCGCCGCACATCCTTCCGTTTTTTTTCCCGATCGCCGTGGCGATCTATTACCTGGCGTGGAAGTATCTGGTCGCTGCGCTGAACCGGATCGTGGGGCTCGTCACTCCTTCGGCGTCGCGATGAACCACTGGTTGCCGAACGCATCGGTGACCCATGCATTGCGTTCGCCGTAAGGTCTGTCACCCGGCGGCTGCACTGTTTGCGCGCCTGCGCGAACTGCGCGCTCCCACGCCGCATCGCAGTTGTCGACGTACACATGCATCTGCATTTTCATCGACTGCCACTGATCGTGCGCTTCGCCGAGCTCGATGAGTGAGTCGCCGATCTGCAACGTCGCGTGCGCGATCTTTCCCTCAGGCGACCGATGGACCTCCTCGAATTCCGTGGCATCGAAAGCCTGCTTGATGAATTCGAGAAGCCCGTCCGCTCCTTCAGGGTGAAAGTAAGGCGTGATGGTTCTGAATCCCGGCCGAATCGGTCCGCCTTGGAGCCACGTCGCGATGTACCAGTGATTTCCGAATCGATCCCTGACGGCGGCCGATCGCTCGCCGTAGAACTGGTCCATCGGCTCGTGCAGCGAAGTGCCGCCGGCGGAAAGCGCGCGCTCGTAGACCGCGTCGCAGTCCGCGACATAGATGTGGATGCCGAACGCGAGGCTCTTGTACTGCGGGCTGGAATCGCCCATCTCGATGATCGAATCGCCGATGCTGACGGCGGCGTGCATGATCGTGCCATCCGGCCGCGGGAACCGCGCGAGCTCCGTCGCGTCGAAGCTCGCTTTGAGGAAGTCGATGAGATCGGCTGCTCCCTGCACGACGAAATAGGGGACGACGGTATGTCGCGTGGCAACTGTTGCTTCGGTGGTGGTGGGCATGAGCTCTCCTTTCAAACGTGATTTGAAATTCGGATCGGGCAGATCGCGCAGATCGGCGGCGATCACGAGCACCGTGGCCAGCTCAGGATCGAACCGGGCAGCCTCCGGGCGTCCGCTCAGAAGTGCGTCGATCGCCTGATCGAACTGCTCGACGAGATTTCGCTCAGCCACCATGCATTCGCGCGCGCAGGTTCTGCATCGCTCTCCATTGAAGCTGCTTGATCGCTCCTTCGGTCTTGCCGAGGTCTTCGGCGATTTCCCGAATCGAACGCTGTTCTACAAAACGCATCTGGATGACGCGACGCTGATCCTTTGGCAGCCGGTCGACGCATTGCGCGACCGACGCTCGTCGCTCCGCGTCGGCCATCGTGTCATCGGAAATCTCCTCGGTCGGAAACTCTCCTTCACGCGCTTTCTCCTGATAGTGATCGGCGACCGCATTGGCGGCCATGCGATACAGCCACGCCGCGAACGGCGCTCCACGCCACTCGAACCGCTTCAGATTCGCCAGCGCGCGATGAAAGACCTCGGAGGTCAGGTCCTGTGCTTCCTGGCGGTTGCCGACTCGCCGCGAAACGAAGGCGTACACGCGATGAAAATTCGCTTCGTAAAGGTCGGCGAAACGGCTGGCATCCTTCTGTGCCGCCTCGATTAGCAGCCGTTCGTCCATCTTTTCTGAATGTATCAACCTCTGGCGGCGTAAAAGGTTACGGCCCAGGCGGTCTCAGGTGGTGAAATTTCCAATTTGGTACACTGTTCTGTCGTCGTCCAAATCGCTCCATGAAACGGTTATTTGTCACAATCGCAATTGCGTTTGCCGGCGCAGTCCAGCTGTATGCCGCGCCGGACGCGCTCATCACCACGCTGGTGAGTCAGGCCCCGGGTCTGCGCGCCGACGTATTGCGCATGGCGCTGGATGCGGCCGGCTCCGCAGCTGAACGCGGGCTCCTGCCGCGCCGCAATCTGCTGACGGTGATCGACTATTCGCTCCCTTCGTCGCAGCAGCGGATGTTCGTGTTTGATCTCATTGAGAAGAAGCTGCTCTTCCACGAGCTCGTGGCGCACGGCAAGAGCTCGGGCGGCGATGTCGCGGGCTTTTTCTCGAACGAGCCGGGCAGCGAGGCGACCAGTCTCGGACTGTTCGTCACGCAGGATACTTACATCGGTCACAACGGCTACTCGTTGCGGTTGCGCGGCCTCGAAGCGGGCGTCAATGACATGGCGTCCGAGCGCGCGATCGTGCTGCACGGTGCTTACTACGTCAGCCGCGAGGCGATCCGTGTTCTTGGCCGGCTCGGTCGTAGTTGGGGATGTCCCGCCGTTCGCTCCGAGATCGCTCAGAAACTGATCGACACGATTCGAGGCGGCAGCGCGATCTTCGCGTACTACCCCGAGAAGAGCTGGCTCTCGAACTCGGTCTACCTGCGTCAGGCTCTCGCGCGATCTGGCAGCAAGCCCGCCTCAAAAGTGCTGACGTCCTCGAAGTAGCGCTGGGCCATCGGCGCGCTTGCGGGATTCGTGTAGATCTCCGCGACCGGATGTTCGATCACTGATGCGATTGCGGCCGCCACTTCTTCCGCGCTCTGCGGCTTCATCGGACTGTTGGCAACCCACGGCGGAGGAGCGCCGCCGGTGCTGCCGATTGCGTTGCGCGCGAACTCCGTCGCGACGAGGCCCGGCATGACGAGCGAGACGTGAATATCGGGATACTGCATCGCGAGATCGACGCGCACGTTGGCGGTCAATGAGTTGAGCGCGGCTTTCGCTGCGTTGTATGCCGAACGGTGTGTCGCGATTGGAACGCGGCCCAGGAATGACGAGATGTTGATGATGTGTCCCTGCCGCCGCTCGATGAAGTGCGATGCGATCGCCTGCATACCGTAGAGGGCCGACTTCACGTTGACGGCCATCATCTCGTCGAACTCCGCATCGTTCAGCTCGAGCGCGGGCCGCGCGATTCCGCGGCCGGCATTGTTGATCCACACATCGATCGTTCCGAATGCGCGCAACGCTTCGTCGCGCAACCGGATGACATCGGCACGTCGCGTCACGTCCGCGACGACAGTGATGACGTGCGACTTCACACCTGCGGCGACGCTGTTGAGCCGGTCGGCGTGTCTTGCTGCGAGTACGAGATTGTCGCCTCGCTCGCCCAGATGTCGGGCGAGGGCGGCGCCGATTCCGGAACTGCCTCCGGTGATCACGATTGTCTTCATGGCGAGCGCAACTCTATTGCATCCCGCCCTGAGATCCCTCTCCCCGCCCGAGCGGGGAGAGGGTGGCCATTTACTAGAACCGAACTCCCGCTGAAAGCCGATACGTCCGCGGCAACTGATAGTCGCCCTGCGTAAACAGGGACGTCGGATTCTGCGCCTTGCCAAAGTCCGCGCCCTTTTCCCAATTGACGCCCTCGACAGGTTTCTCAGTGAAGGGGTTGAACGGCTGGAGCAGATTGACGTCGGTGTTGAATGCCACGCGGCCGTGACGATTCAACACGTTCAGTGCCTGCGTCTCCACGAACAACTGTGCGGCGTGGATCGGCAGGAAGTAGTTCAGCGCCAGATCGGTCTGCGTGATGTTGTCGAAATGGAACTGGCCGCGCTTCGAGAAGTAGTAATTCACCGTGTGCGGCGGATTCAGGTAGGTGTACTTGTTTGGATCCACGCACTGCGGGCAATCCGCGCTCTGCACCGGATCGATGCTCGTGACGAGCGAGTACGGCGTGCCGGAATCAAACCGCTGCAGCAGGCTGACGTTGAACGTTCCGAAACGCGCGAACGGAAGGTCATACGAGGCCCACGCCCGCAGTTTGTGCCGCTGATCGGCGGTCAGGTCTCCGACCGGATTGTTCTGCGCGAATCCCTCGAACTCCGGATATTGCTGCGGGCCGCCCGTCGGAACCGGACCGGAGTTCGCGGTTTCGCCGACGATGTTTCCGCGCAGGTGCGAGAACGTGTAATTGCCGCCGAGGGTGAGTCTGCTGAGCGGCTTGTAACCGCCTTGCAGAATGATCGCGTTGTACGTGCGGCGCAGATCGTTGCTGTTGACCAGATCGCTCAGATCGATGTCGGCGCCCACGAGCGGATCGAACACGTGGCCAGTGCTCTGGTTCGTGACGTTCGTGTAGAAACTCTTGTACTTCCGGTACTGATAATCGGCGCGCAGAAACGCGTTGTTGGTCAGCGTTCCGCCGACGCCGAATGTGTACTCGGAAACCGACGGCGTCTTGAGCGGATTCGGAATGCGGGTCGTGATGCCGGCCGTACCGCCGCCGGCGAGGAACGACGTGTTGTTCTTACCACCGACGCTCTCGAACCAGCTGAAAATCTGGCGCAGCGCCTCGGGGCTCGAAACGCCCTGGATCGTCGGGCCGCCGTAGATCCAATAGAGAATGGATGGTGACCCGGCCGCCGAGGTCGCGTCGCCGATGTTGCCGTTCGCAATCTTCGATGAGTAGACACTGTAGCTGGCGTTGAAACGCAAGCGGCCGTTGCCGAAGGCGTCGTAGATCGCGCCGAGGCGCGGGCTCAGGAGCGAGTCGTCGGCGACTTTCGCGCGCGCCTGATTGACGCCGCTGTTCTTGTCATACCTCGCGCCGACGTTGAAGCTGAGTTTGTTGTTGTAGTCCCACTTGTCGTTCAAGAACACCGAGCGCGTCGTGAACTTGTTTCCCCGGCTGGTCTGCAGGACCGGCCACCACACGACGAATGCGCCGCCACGCGGAAATACCGGCGTGACGAGGCCGCTCGACTGAACCTGCGGCTCGCGCACGGTGAAGATTTCCCAGTCGCTCGCCGACTGATGGTTGTCTCCCTTGAGCATGTCCGCGAAATCCTCGTTGCCGGCGCTGAGGTTGTGCGTGCCGAACCCCTTGGGCGCCCAGAAGTAGCTCCCCTTGATCTTCGCGCTGCGATTCGGACGCTCTTCCGGCGCTGCGCAGCCGTTGCAGAACGGCGCGAAGCCGGCGATGCTGCCCTGGCTCGTCACGATCACGGAGCTGGTCGCACGATCGCCGGTCGGGAATCCGCCGCCGCCGACGAACTTGTACTGCTGGCGCGCAAAACTCGCTTCCAGAGCGGTGCTGTTGCTCAGCAGGCCGTTGTAATTGAGCGATGCGAAGCTGTTGGGCAGACTGCGGGGACTATCCAGCGATGTGACTTCGTAGCAGTTGCCAAAGCAGTTGTTGGTCTGATCCTGCTTGATGTCGAAGTACGAGCCGACGATGGAATGTTTCGGCGTGATCTGCGCTGTCAGTTTCCCTTCCAGCCGCCGTTCCTTGTCGACGAACGTGTAGGTCTGGCTGGGCTGGCGAAAGAGGGACTCCTGCGAGTCGCGCTTCCGATAGCGGCCGGCCGTGAAGAACCACAGGCGATCGCGCAGCACGCGGCCGCCGAGGGTTCCTTCGTAAACGTTGAAAAGCTTGCTGCCGGGACGCGGCTCATTCAGCGGCGTCTGCGAAGTCCACTTCGGATTCGTGAGTGAGTCGCGCAGCGATCCGGTGAAATCATTTCCGCCCGACTTCGAGATCGCCGTGACCACGCCGCCTGTGAAGCGGCCGTACTCCGCGGAGATCGCGCCGGTTTGAATCGTGGTCTCCTGCAGCGCGTCTTCGATGAACAGATTCTGCGGCTGTCCGCGAAGCGTTTCGTTGATCACCGAGCCGTCGACGTAGAAGGTGTTCTCGAACGACGGTGCGCCCGAGATCATCGTCGCGCCGCCCGGACCCGTGCGAGTGGTGCCGGGGGCGACGTCAATCGTGCCGATCAGCGTGCGGCTGAGCGGCAACTTCTCGACGGTCTTCTGCGAGAAGTTCGTTTGAATCTCCGTCGTCTCGGCGATCGTCGGCGCCGCGGCGGTGACCGTCAGCGATTCCGAAACCCTCGACACGTTCAGCGCGGCATCGGCGCGTGTCGTTTGCGCCAGGCTGACCCGGGCCGTGCGGTTGACAGCCTGCATGCCTTCCATTTCGAATTTCACGGTGTAGTCACCAGGCGGAAGCGCCGTGAAGTTGTAGTTTCCGTTAACGTCGGTGTTCGCCGTGCGCGACCCTTGCAGGTTCGGAGACGTGATCGTGACCAGCACGCCGGGGATCGGTGCGCCATCGACGATGACGGTTCCGGTCAGGTTCGCGGTAGTTTGCGCGAGCGCGGGTAAACTCGTCAGCAGCAGGATCGATAAAAAACCTGAGATGCGTTTCCAGTTCATTGTTCCTCCTGTACTGAAGTGCATGCAACGAAGGTCCAGCCGAAACATGTTGTTGACAACGCGATAAGAGCGTTACAGCGTGAGCCTTAGCTGTATCCATCCCTGTCGGTGCCGAGTCCTGCGTTCGGTGCGCCGGATTTGAGCAACGCTTTGTTGAAGTCGGAGGTTTCTGTGCGCAGTCTTCTTGTCATGATTTTGCTTCTTGCGACCGCACCCGTTCATGGGCAGGAGCCGCCGCCGCCCGGTCAGACCTGGAGCGGCAATTTCGGCGCCGGACTCTCGCTGACTCGCGGAAACAGCGATACGAAGAATGTGAATCTGTCGGCCCAGCTGGCGCAGAGGATCGACGCGGAGAACCTCGCGAAGTACGATGCGTTCTATCTGCGTGGCGATCAGAACGGCGATCTGATCATCGATCGCACGACAATCGGCGGCCGCGACGAGTACACGATTTCGCCGCTGATGTACGCATTCGGCGACGTGCATTTCCTTCGCGACAAATTCAAGCAGATCGACTATCTCGTCTCGCCGACCGTCGGCGCCGGATATCACTTCATCAAAGAGAAGGACCTCGACTTGGCAGCGGAGGGCGGAGTGGGTCTCGTGACGGAGAAGGACGCGGGGTTCGCGCGCGAGACGAGCGGTGCGCTGACCGCGAGGCAACTTCTCACCTGGAAGTTCTCACCGACCGCCACCGTCGGCGAGGTCGCCTCGGGACTCTGGAAGACGAAGGCTTTCGGCGATGCGCTGTATCACTTCGAAGCGTCGGTCGCGAGCGACCTCACGACGCGCAGCCAGTTGAAGCTCTCCGCGATCGACGATTACAAAACGCGGCCGCCGAAGGCCGGCATCAAGAAAAACGACATCAGCATCATCGCGGCGGTCGTGATGAAGTTTTGATGCGGAAGGGATGCGCTTCGGTGTTGAAGACGACATCCTCAAAACGCAATGTATTATCTTCACTGAATAATAGAAACAGATATTTGAGTGTCTCGGCCAGGAAGTAACTCGGAAGCAGATCGCCCTTTTCCTTCGTCACAACGCTCTTCAGATTCGTGTAGCCATTTTCCGTGCGGCAATATTTGACGAGATCGTCGAAGAAGGTCTTTCCCATCGCGCGATATTGCGGGTCGTGGGTGAAGTGATGGAGGTAGTACGCCGACTCGATGATCTCCGGACGCAGCGGATAGCCGGGATAAACGACCTGCATCTTCTTGTAATCGATGACCTCCGGCTCGATGCCGTGGAGTTGCCACATCTTGTAGGCCGAGGCCTGGAGGCGTCGCGCGCGGCGGATGTCGCCGCCTAACGCGAGGACGGCTGGGAGAAATGCGTGCAGCGCACCGAATTGCGTTGCCGTGCGCTGGCCGCTGACCATGTCGACTTCGCCGTACCACGCGCCGTCGGCGAGATATTTGTTGACCGCCCGGATGCTGCTGTCCCACATCGACTGGCAGTCCTTGTCGGCGAAAAGTCTCGCGCATTTGAGCAGGTACTCGTAATACGAATCGATCGCGCCGCCGACGTGACTCGCGGGATTCGTCCATTCTCCGGTCTCGACGTCGATCTCCTCGCCCACCAGCCCGATTTTCGAGCGGCGGTGATAAAGCTGCACCAGCGCGTTCTTCGCCTTTTCGAAGTAGACCGGCTTGTTGGTCAGCTTCGACAGCGTTCCGAACTCGAGGATGAGCGTTCCGATCTCGGCAGGATTGGATTTCGGTCCGCTGGTCTTGCCCGTCCGCAAATTGACGAAGCGATACGGCATACCGGTCGGCGAATTGAAAACCGGCAGCAGGCGCGTGCCGAGGTCGTCGGCGAGTGCGAGGAGTCGCGCGTCGCCGGTCATCTCGTATGCGGACAGCAGCCCGCCTAACAACCGGATCGTGACCTCGAAGTTCTGCACGTTGACGTCTTTGTCGAATGCAAGTCGCTCGACGATCAGCGCGTGTGCTTTGTCGGCTTCGTCCTTGAAGCCCAGCAGGATCAACGCATCGAGCGAGTCGACCGGCGTCATCAGCAGCGACTCGCCGTACCAGTCGCGCGGCGTCTGGCTGAGGGGACGCAGCTCGTCGTGACCCCAGGCATATTTCTCGTACGCCTGCCATGAGAATAGAAACTCGGCGCGCACCCGCTGCGCCAGGTCGTCGGCGGCGGCCACGGGCGCCGCGAGGAGAACCGCGATCAGGAATGTCTTCATGACCAGAGTATTTTAGGCAACCGTGAAAGAAGCGCGAATCGAGCCGGCGGCGGCGAGACCTTGAACATCGACTCCAAAGCATTCGGACGCGATGGACACGTCTGCGTCCGCGGAATCGCTTCGCGCGAAGAGATCGCGCGATGTCGCGACGTCATCCGAGCGGTCGTCGATCGACACAAAAGACAGCCCCAGGGACGGATCGACGACTACTCGAAGCTGTTCACTCAGGTCACAAACGTCTGGCGCATGAACGCGGCGGCAAAAGAAATTGTTTTTTCGCGGCAATTCGCGCAAGTCGCGGCGCAACTCCTCGCCGTACCATCGGTCCGGCTGTATCACGATCAGGCGCTCTTCAAACCGGCGGGCGGTGATCGCACGCCGTGGCATCAGGACCGGTACTACTGGCCGCTCGACACCGATCGCACGATCACGATGTGGATGCCGCTGATCGACGTCGAGATGCAGATGGGATCGATGATCTTCGCGTCGGGGTCGCAGCGCGCGTCGGGACTCGGTGATCTCGTCATCTCGCCGGAAACTGACCGCCGCCTGACGTCGATCATCAAGGAGCGCGGCTGGCCGATCTGGAGCGAGCCGGTTCGCGCAGGCGATGCGACGTTTCACGCCGGTGCGACGCTGCATTCCGCGGGCGCGAATCGCTCGGATCGTGTGCGCGAAGTGCTCACGGTCATCTATTTCGCGAACGGAACACGCGTCGCTACGCCGGCAAATCCCAATCAGCAGGTCGACCTCGAAGTCTTCCTCCCCGGTGCAAAACCGGGGGAGGAAGCACAGAGCGAGTTGAACCCGATTCTCTACTGAATAATCTCGCCGAGGGCGTCGAGGCGCTCGGCCCACCACGATTTCATTTTCTCGGCCGCCGCTTTGTCGGGCAGCTTCTGATGGGTTAGCGCGACGCTGCTCTTCTGGTCGGCCTTTGAAAAAAATCCAATTTCCACAGTCGTTCCGTCGTCCCACGCCAGGCGCATTCGCTTGTTGGGTCTTGCACTCTTCACGTTGACTTTCACCGGCAGCCAGCGCAAACGCGTTCGCGCATCCGCGAAGGCAGCGTAGAGCTTTTTGATGGGCACCGGAAACGTGCGGCTCTTCGTCGCTTCGTACCCGCCGCCGCGCTGCTGGCCTTTGTCGCGCAACCCGCGAATGCGCTCGTATCCGACGGTCACCATCTGTGTCCACCAGTCAGGAGTTCCGAGGGACGAGACGTACTGCGCGATCTCGCGATGAGGTTTTTCCGCGGCCTGCACTTCGTCGAGGACCTTGACCCAGGTCGCCCACGTGCGGCCCGTCTGCTTTTTCACAGACGCGTCGCTCATGCCCGCGCGTTCCGCGAGGCCGGCTTCCTTTTTTTTCACCAGTTGAAGGCGGGCGGCGGTGTATGACTCGCCCGTTTTTTCCATGCGGGATCGAACGATCCGCTTGAGGTCTTTCTGTTTCGGCATCACGATCTCCTTCGTTCAGCCGCGAGCGAAGCCCCCCAGCAGCGTCGTCCGCGACGACGAAGGTTCGTCATACCGATCCGGGAGTACGCCCCCCTTTGCCTCGGCGAGGGCCCACGCTGGGGGAGGGCCGTCGAGGTTAGGCGCGGATCAGCGCCGAAGAGAATTTACTTCCAGGAGCCCGCGATGTCCAGCGTGGCGTCGATTTCTTCGGGACTGTTGTAGATGTGGGTCGACTGCCGGACCATCGTCGCGTCGACCGATCGAACGCGAATCTTGCGGCGATTCCACAGCGCGTCCATGAGGTTCGGGCCTGTCACGCCGTCGAGTCCCCACGTCACGATGCCGCACGTCATCGCAGGATGCATCGGAGAAAAGATCCTCGCGCGATCAATCTTCCTGAGGCCGTCGCGCAATCGATTGGACAGCTCCATCACGCGCTGTTCGATCCTGTCGGTGCCGATGTGCTGATGAAAATCGATCGCGGCATCGAGTCCGACCAGCAGCGATAGATTCCCGGTGCCGTACTGCATCAATCGGAAGACGCCGTCTTTCTCGTCGTAATCGTTCCAGCTTCCGCTCGCGAGCGTTGCCCACAATTCCTTCTGACGTTCGGCGCGGACGTAGAGCAGCCCGTTGCCGGGAGGCGCGAGGAGCCACTTGTGCGGACTGGTGGTGTACGCGTCGCACCCGATCGCTTTCACATCGATGCGTTTCTGTCCGATCGCCTGCGCGCCGTCGACGAGTACAAAGATGTTCGTGCCGCGCGCGAGCTCCGCGATGCGCGCCACTGGCAGCACGATTCCGAGTTTCGAGGTGATGTGGGGAACGTCGATTACGCGCGTGCGCGGCGTGATCGCGTCGGCGAAGACGCGAACGACTGCCTCAGGATCGGAAGGCGGCGCGCCAATCGGAATCTTCCTGATGACGATGCCCTGCCGCTTTTCTCGCAGCTCCCATGGTCCGCGATTGCCGATGTGTTCCTGATCGGTCATCAACACTTCGTCGCCGGGTTGGAGATCGAGTCCGTTCGCGACGAAGTTCGTCCCCATGGTCGCGTTTTGCACGAGCGCAATCTCAGCGCCGGTGGCATGGATCAGCGTTGCGACTTTCGCGCGCAACTCTTCCTGCTTGCGGTAACCCGCGAAGTACTCGGGATTCTCGGGACGGTAGTCGTAATGCGCGATCGTTTTTTCGATCTCGCGCATGTGCGCCGCCACAGTATCCATCACCGGGCGCGGCACGGCGCCGAGCGTGCCGGTGTTGCAGTAGGCCTCGTCGCGCGGTATGTCGAGTTGGCCGCGCACCCACCGCCAGAAATTCGGATCATCGGCCGCCGGCCACGCGATCGGACGCGCAGGCGACGGTGCGATGTCTTTGGCGAAGGGCCAGAGGCCGATCGCCGCCATCGAGCGGATGAAATCCCGGCGCAGCATGGCGCCAGATTATCTCCTACAGAAGACGATTGGCCGGAACTCCCGCGAGGACCCTCTGTCCGAGCGATGCGATCGCGTTAACGATCGATTGATGGTCGCCCGTTTCAAGAGCCGGAGCGATTTGCTTCGTGTGCTCGCTCGCGGCTTGTTGCACGGTCCCTTCCGGATGCTCGCCGAGCTTTCCCTTGAGCGCTGGCGCGACGATCGAGACCAGCTGCTGCGCCTGCTGCGGCGAAATTC
>JALYZI010000288.1 GCA_030948915.1 Acidobacteriota bacterium | reverse complement strand
GGGCGAGAACGTCCGCGAAGAGACCGATCGCGTCACCGGCCTAACGCAGATGGTCATCGTCGAGTCGGCCACTGCCGAGAAGCGAACCCCGACCGTCACAGTGAAGACCAAGAAGTCCGGCGACGAGCGCAAGTACCTGCTCCCGACCGGCGCGCATTTGATGGTGCAGAACGGCGCGGAAGTTTATCCGGGCGACATCGTGGCCAAGATTCCTCGCGCCACGACGAAGACCAAGGACATCACCGGCGGTCTGCCTCGCGTGGTCGAGCTGTTCGAAGCGCGGCATCCGCGCGACAAGTCGATCATCTCCGAGGTCGATGGCATCGTGCATCACGGTCCGGTTGTGAAGGGCATGCGCCGCGTCATCGTGGAGACCGACGAGGGAACGCGTCACGAGTATTCGGTGCCGCGATCGGTGCACGTCAACGTGCAGGAGACCGAGCGTGTGCGGGCGGGCGATCCGCTCATCGATGGACCCATCGATCCGCACGACGTCCTCTCGGTCCTGGGCATCAAGGAGCTGCAGCGTTACCTGGTCGACAAGATCCAGGAGGTCTATCGCTCGCAGTCGGTCGCCATCAACGACAAACACATCGAGGTCATCTGCCGTCAGATGCTGCGCTCAGTCAGAGTGACACGCGTCGGCGATACGGACTTCCTGGTGGATGAGCAGGTGGATCGCTTCCGCTTCATGGAAGAGAACGAGAAGGTCATGAACCGCGGCGGCGAACCGGCTGACGGAACGCCGCTGCTGCTCGGCATCACGAAGGCGTCGCTGTCGACCGAGTCATTCATCTCGGCCGCCTCGTTCCAGGAGACCACGAGGGTACTCACCGAAGCCGCAATCGCGGGACGCGTGGACCACCTGCGCGGCCTGAAGGAAAACGTGATCGTGGGCCGCTTGATCCCGGCAGGCACCGGTATGCCGCAGTACCGCGACATCTACATGGAGAAGGAAGAACCCGCCCCTGCGCCCACCCTCGAGGAGCTGTTGCGTCCCGAGGATGAGGAGGCACTCAGTCTGGCGGATTTTGAGGACGAGCAGTAAGCCACATTCATTCGCAGTTCAACATTCGGGCGGCCGTGAGGCCGCCCGAAGTTCTTGTTCTGTTACTTCGCCTCGACGCGCTGCATCAGCCGGTGAAATCGCACATCACCGCGCAGCTTGTCGAACGCCGGCTCGGCAGCCAGGCGAAGTAGGTGGTTGCTGCGCTGCTCGTACGCGCGCTCGAGCCACTCGAACGCGTTGTCGCTGTCACCGGCGCGCGCGTAGAGGAGTGCCATTCGATACGAAAAGACATCGCCGCTCGCCAACTGCTCCTCTCTCTCCATCGCGATCCGCTGCCGCCAGTAACCGGTCATTCCATCCGTGCGCCACGCGCGATCGAGCGCCTCGATCTGTTCCGGCGCGTAGCCGGCGAGGCGCGCCCACTGCTGGTAAACCGCGAACGCTTCGCCCGCGCGGCCGGCGGCGAGATAGGCATCGGCGAGATTCTCGCGGAGTACGGCGTTGTCCGGGTCGCTTTCGAGCGCGCTGCGGAAATCGCGAATCGCTGTGTCGTACCGCCTTGCGAGGTAGCTGATCCATGCAGCCAGGTTCTTGCCGGCGTGACCGGACGGGTTCAGCTCGACGGCGCGATTCGCGTGCGGCACTGCTTCATCGAAACGGCGGTTCACCGCAAGAAAAAAGGCGTACCGCATATGGGCGCGGGAATCACCCGGACTCAACGACAACGCGCGCAGGTAGTGCTCTTCAGCTTTTTCTCGGTTCCATTCGTACTCCGACTCGACATCTGCAATCGACACATACGCGTCACCAAGATTCGAATTGAGCCGCAAGGCGGTGACCGCTGCGTCGCGGCTGGAGGGAAACGCCTCGGCTGGAAGCAGAATCGAGGCGAAGCCCATCTCCGCGTAACAGTGAGCGATGCCGGCCCAGGCATCCGCATAGTCGGGCGCACGAGTCGCCGCCCTCTTGAACGCAACGAGCGCGCGGGAAAGAGTCTCGGCATCGTCGGGAGCGTAGTCGATGAGCTGCTTGCCTTCGGCATAAGCCCGTCTTGCTTCGTCATCGACGACGGAACGTCCGCTCGGCACACTGCGCGCCGAAACAAGAGCGACAGCAAGCGCGCAAGCGAGCGCCGCAAATTTCGATGGAGTAACGCGGCGCCCGGTCGCAGGTGCCTCCTCCGACACCTCCCCAGTAAACGAGTAGCCAAAGCCATGCAGCGTGCGAATGAATCGCGACTGCCTGCGGTCATCGCCCAGGGCGGAGCGCAGTTCGCCCACCAGAGTGGCCAGACTTCCGTCGCTCACGAACGTGTTTGACCACAACGTTTGCTGCAAGTCTGCCTTCGACAGCGCGCGAGGGCGTTCCTGGACCAGCAGCGTCAGAAGGTGAAACGCCTTCGGGGATACGCGAACGGCCTCGACGCCTTTGAAAAGCTGTCGCTGCGATCCGTCGAGCGTGAATTCCGCAAACCGAAGTTTCAAGTCCGGCTCCGCCGGCAAGACACGGCGAGGCCCTTGTGCCGCTGGTCCATGACGTCGTTCACGACGATCAGCAACTCGTGGCTTCTGCGGCTTACGCGGGCGGCGCACTCATCGCGCTGATCGAGGCGTTCGAGATCCTGGCTCGACGGCTCCCAGTAAAGTTGCACGATCGCCGGTTCAGCCTTAGCCGCCTTCGTCGCTTCTCGAACCAATGCCATGTCAGCCGGTTCTGTGAGAAGCAGATCGAATTCGCCGGTCGCGACCGCGCCTCGCAGCTCGTTCGAGGTGCTGACGACCTGCGGCCGGTGACCGGCGAGCCGCAGAATGCCCACGAGCCGTTCGCGATTCGCCGGCGCCGCAAGCGGAGACTCAGGCCTGAGGTAAAGGAGGATTGCCGCGGGGTGTGTTGCCGCGTAGATCCGCTGTAACCGGACTCCC
>JALYZI010000272.1 GCA_030948915.1 Acidobacteriota bacterium | reverse complement strand
GAGTGGGCTCACATCTTCGGTTCGCCCAAAACTCTCCGCATCGTAGAGAAAGGGGCGAACCGAAGATGTGAGCCCATCACACCGCCAGCGCCATCCGGTGAAATTCGCCGCGAATGCGCTGGATGTTGATCGGCGCCGCGCACGGATGCACGCGATTCGTCAGCAGCACCATGATGCGATCGCGATCGGGATCGAACCACACTGACGTTCCGGTGAAGCCGGTGTGGCCGAACGCGCGCGACGACAACATCTTCGTCGCTTCGCTTCCGGTCGGCAGCTGCCATCCGAATCCGCGCGCGTCGTCGAGGCCCTCGGTTTGATTGCGCGTCGCTGCATCCACGATCTCGCGCGGAAGAATCTCGGCATTCACCCATCCCTGCGCCATGCGAAAGACGGCGCGCGCCGTTGCGAACAGTCCCGCGTTGCCGGCCGTGCCGCCTGCAAAGAATGCGTTGCCATCGTGCGTCTCGCCCCAGATCAGACGATCGCGCGGCGCCGGGATGTTCGCCATCTTCGCTTCGTAGCGCTGGCCCCATTCGGTGGCCGCGATCCGCGATCGCAGCGACGGACGCGGATTGAACATCGCACCGTCAACCAGCAGCGCCTTCGCGCGCGCAAGGTAATCGGTCAGCGCGGACCACAACAGGATGAAATTGAGATCGGAGTACACAACCTTTTTGCCGCGCTCGTACCCCGGCCCTTCTTTGAGGATGGTGTCGACGTACTTCGCATCGCGCGCATAGAGCGGAAGCCAGGCGCGCAATCCCGATGTATGGGTCAGCAGATCGCGATACGTAAAACCTAAGTATTTATCGTCTATATTTTTAATGGACTGCAGAGTCAGCGCCGCCGTGACGAGCGGCTTCGTCAGCGAGGCGCAGTCATAGATCGTGTCGAGCGTCGCGGGAATCCGGACAGGAACGACCACCGCGTTCCCGACCGCCCCCTCCGCGATGATTTTCCGCGAGTCGCCGACCGCCCACGCCGCCGACGGGAATGATCCGACGTCGATTTCGCTCTTTAGAAATGACTCGATCAATCGACAGCACTGGAACATGTGCTGCCGGCATGTGTCAACGCGATTTTTTGTTCGACAGCGTGTTACCCTCGATCCGCTCGATGCTCAGACTCGACAAGTTAGAGATCAACGGCTTCAAATCGTTTTACGATCCCGCACAACTCAGCTTTCCCGTCGCGCTGACCGCCGTCGTCGGACCGAACGGCTGCGGCAAGTCGAACATCTGCGACGCCATCATCTGGGTGCTCGGCGAAAACCGCGCCGCGCATATTCGCGGCGAGACGATGGAAGACGTCATCTTCCAGGGATCGGCGCGCCGCCGCCCGCTGTCGATGGGCGAAGTCACACTGACGCTCAAGACCGATAACGGTCATCCGGCGGCCGAGGATGGATTGATCACGCTGCATCGCCGCGTGTTCCGAACGGGCGAGTCGGAATTTCGACTCAACGGAAAACGCGTGCGGATGAAAGACATCTCCGACATCCTCATGGACACCGGCCTCGGTATCCGCAACTACTCGGTGATGGAGCAGGGAAAGATCGATCTGATCCTCTCCAACAAACCGCAGGACCGGCGGCGCCTGATCGAAGAGGCGGCCGGCATCACGAAATACAAAACGAAGCGCCGCGCGGCGGAGCTCAAGCTCGAGGAAACGCAGGCGAACCTTCTGCGCATCGACGACACGCTGGCCGAAGTCACGCGCAATCTCAATTCGCTCAAGCGCCAGGCCGGCAAGGCACGTCGCCATCGAGAATTGATTGACCAACTCTCGACCGCCAAGCGGGCGCTGTACAAAGGCCGCATCGTCCTGGCGGAGACGGAGCAGCGGGCCGCGGAGGAGGGAGTCGCAACGGCGCAGGAGAGCGAGAGTGATTTCGCCGCGCACCTCACCGCGGATGACGCCGCGCTCGCGGAGAATCGCACGCTTCTCACCAATCGCGCGTCGCGTGCGTCGTCGGCTCGCGAAGAGATCGCGGCGGTGACCGGCGAAGTTGAGCGCCTCCGATCATTTCTGCAGCAATCGGAGGCAGCGCTGACGGATCTGCGCACGCGCATCGAAGTCGCGCGCGGGCAGACGAGCAACATCGGCGACGAAGCCGCCGAGCAGCAGGGACAGCTCGACGACAAAACGGAAGCGCTCGCGAATGCGCGCGCGGAACGTAATCGTCTCCGCGACATTGCCGAGCAGCTCGAACGCCAGCGTCAGGAAAAATCCGACGAAGTGCGCGGACACGAGAAGGCGCTGGCCGAGGGTCGCGAGACTCTGATGCGCACCATCGCGAGCCTGTCCGAGGCGCGGAACCAGGTGCATCAGATCGAAGTGGCCGTCGAGAAATGCGAGTTCTACCTCGGCAAGCTGACCGCCGCTGCGCGCAAGGCGACCGAGAGCCGCGACGGCGCGCGCAAAACGATGAGCGAATGGGATGACGCGCTGCGCGCAGCAGAAGCGGCGCTGGTCGCCGCACAGCACGCCGCACGGGACGCCGTCGCACGACGCGATGCATTGCAGGCGCAACGCGACGCCATGCGCGAGTCGCTCGCCGGCGCGCGCGACCGCGTGTCGCAGACGACGTACAAAATCGATTCCGTCCGCACGCTGCTGGCATCGCTGGAAGCACAGGACGAAAACGTGCGCGGCGCAATCCTCGAATTGATCCCGAATGCTGCGTCGGCCGCGGAATCGGTTCGCGCCGCGGAAGGATTCGAAGCGGCGCTCGACACGTTGCTGCGCGATGTTTCGAAAGCGACGGTCGTCGAAGATGCCAGCGTCGCGCACGAGGCGATCAGGAGACTGCGGGCGCGGGGCGCGGGGCGCGGGGCGTTCATTGTTTCGGACAAAGCGCGGGCAGGAGTGCCCGCGGCACAAGGGGACGCAATCTTCGCAGTCGTTGGCGAAGGCGAAGTCGCTGATGCCGTTCGCCGCGCGATTCCCGAGGCGTACATCGTCGGCGATCTGCAGCAGGCGATCGATCGCGCGAAGGAGCAGCCGCACGCAACATTCGTCACGCTCGACGGGGACATCGTCCGCGGCCCCGTTCTCATCGGAGGAAAAACCGAAGGCGCGACGCCGGGCGTGTTCTCCATCAAGCGCCAGCTCTCCGATCTCGAATCGCTCCTCGGCACCGAAGAGACGCGCGCGACCGGGCTCGCCGCGGAACTGCAAAGTGTTGAAGAGCAGCTTCACGCCGCCGACGACGTTCGCATCATCGCGGAAGATCGCGGGCGCACGGCGGAAACCGCGCTCCGCGATCAGCGCGGCGGCCGCGATCACGCCGTCGTCGAGCTCGATCGTTACGAACGCGAGCTGGCCGTCACGTCGGAAGAACAGACGCTGTACGCCGAAGAGAAAGAGCAACTCGTCTCGCGGCGCGACGCGGCGGTCACCGATCTCAATCATCTCGAAGAGCGTGAACGATCGATCCACGACGACATCCGGATTCACGAGGAGCAGCTCGGAATCGCGCGCGCTCAGTTCGAGGAAGTCACCGACGTCGCAACGCGCGCGCGGGTCGACGTCGAAGCCGCGACCGGAGTGGTCAACGCCGTGCAGCGGGAACATGAAAACCTCTCGCGCATCGTCATCTCCCTCGGATCGCGGACGACGCAGCTCCAGCAGGAAATCGAATCGCTGAATCGCAAGCAGCAGGAAACCGAATCGGCGGCCGCCGAAGCGCAAACGCAACTCGAGCGTGCGCAGGTACGGCTGCGCGATGTCGGCGAGATGCGCGTCGCATTGGAAGCGGAGGTCGCGGAGCTCGAATCGCGCGTGCAGCAGCGCGAAGCACGGGCGGTCGCATCTCGCGAAGAGTGGAACACCGCGAAGGATGCGCTCTTCGAATCGGAACGCCGGCGCGATCGCGCGAACTCGGCCTTCGAGCTCCTTCGCGAGCAGATCGCACTCGATCTGCATGCGGGCGTTGATGCTTTGGCCGATGTTGAACCACCGGCCAGCGATGAAGCGCGCGTCAATCTCGAATCGGAAGTCGCTCGCTTAACTGAGCACATCGAGCGCATCGGCCCCGTCAACGTGCTGGCAATCGAAGAGCATCAGGAGCTCGAGACGCGCGAGTTGTTCCTGCGCACGCAGCGCGACGATCTCGTGCAGGCGATCGAGTCGCTGCGATCGACGATTCGAAGAATCAACGTCACATCGCGCGAGCTGTTCCGCGAGGCGTTCAACGGAGTCAATCAGTCGTTCGGCGAGATCTTCTCGTCGCTGTTCGGCGGCGGAAGCGCGAGGATGCAACTGCTCGACGAGGAGGACATCCTCGAGACCGGCATCGAGCTGATCGCGCAGCCGCCCGGAAAAAAGAATCAATCGATTGCCCTGCTCTCCGGCGGCGAGCGCGCGCTCACCGCGCTGGCGTTGCTCTTCGCGATCTTCCGCTACAAGCCGAGCCCCTTCTGCATCCTCGACGAGGTCGACGCGCCGCTCGACGAAGTGAACAACGATCGCTTCGTGCGCCTCGTGCGCGAAATGTCGCACGAAACGCAATTCATCATGATCACGCACTCGCGCCGCACGATGGAGGCCGCCGACGTGCTGTACGGCGTCACGATGGAAGAAGCCGGCTGCTCGCGCCTGGTCAGCGTGAACTTCGCGGAGATCGAAGCGGTCTAGTCCTGGAAGCCGCGCTCGATGCGCCGCAGTACGACGTCGTATCGCGGATCGCCACGCAATTCCCTGACGATCGGATTGCGCAACACGCCGCGGATTTGGCCATCCCGAACGTCCACGGCGCGATTGAACCACTCGAGTGCTTTGTCGTGGTCTCCGGCTGCGGTGTAAGTCCAAGCGACGACCGCAGGAGAAACCTCGCCGCTCTCCGCCCGCGTCGCCAACTCCCGCGCGTAGCGGCCGGCCGACGATCGATTCCCGCGCAGCGCAGCAACTCTTGCGAGAAAAAACTCGTGGAAGCCTGGCGGACCCGGAATGTCCGCTCCTCGGAGGTATGTCTCAACGGCGTTTTCGACCTGTCCGAGCCCTTCGTATGCCGCTCCAGTCTGCAGGTAAATCCAAATGTAGCCGGGATCGAGCTCCATGGCTTTTCGCGCTGCTGCGAGCGCCGCAGCGTAGTCGCCCCTGGCATTCGATTGGGCAATGAAATTGGCCGTGATCACTGCGGACAGCGGATCGATCTCTTCCGCCTTCCGAATGGCGGTCAGCGAGTCGTCGATGCGACCGCGAGCGCCCAGGAGAATCGAATACCACTGCAGGGTGCTGGCGTAATTCGGATTGATCTCCAGCGCCTTCTTGAATTCTCTCTCTGCCACATCCCAATGAAATCGGTTGCTCTCGAATAGCCCCAGCGATGCGTGTCCCTCGGCAAGTTCAGGATCGAGGCGGAGCGCCGTCCGCGCGGCCTCTCCCGCGCGGAGTCGCGCTTCCTGCAGCGGCAGGTAATGGTATTCGCCGCCGATGTTGTACACGTCAGCGAGGCCGGCATACGCGAGCGCGAATTGCGGATCGATTGCAATTGCCTGCTCAAAGAGGTCCTTTGCTTTTCTGACTCCGTCAGGCGTGCGTTTGTTCCAGAAAAAACGACCCTGCAGATAGAGCCTGTACGCTTCCGGATTTCGAGTCGAAGGCCTTGCCATCCGGCTTTGCTGCGCGGGTGTTAGACGGACGCGCAGCGCGTCCGAAATTCTGCCGACGATGTCCTGTTCGATCGTCAAAACGTCGGCACTTTCCTCATGAAAGCGACTGCCCCACAGTTCCGTTCCGGTTGAGGCATCGATCAGATCCGCTTGAACGATGACCTTGTTGGCGCGCGATAGCACCCGGCCCGAGAGGACACCGTCGACGTCGAGCTCTTTTCGAATGGCAGGCAAGTCAAGCGGTTTTCCCTTGAATCGAAAGGCCGTGGTCCGTGCGATGACGCGCACAGTCGGAAGCTCGGCCAGCTTGCTGATCAGCCCTTCCGCGATTCCGTCGCTGAGATACTCCGCCCCCGGATCGTGGCTCTGATTCTCAAACGGCAGCACGAGAATGGAACGTATCTCGCGTTGCGGCGGAGCAGCAGGACGGCTTCGCGTCAGCATGATCGCGAGCACGGCGATGAGCACGGCGGCCGCGCCGGCCACCAGGACGAACTTCTTCGGTCGCCGTTGCGGAAGCGAGCGCAGATCGAGCGCCAGATCGCGAGCCGAGTGGTAGCGATCGTGCCGGTTTTTCGCGAGGCAGCGGTCGATGATGCGAATCAGCGCCGGCGGCGCATCGGTAAGCTTGTTGGGCTCGTCACGTAGGGCCGCGGCGCCGACGAAAGGCGACTTGCCGGCGATCATCTCGTAGACGACACAACCGAGCGCAAAGATGTCGGTCGTTGCGTCAACGTCTTCGCCGCGAAGTTGTTCCGGCGACATGTAGCCGAGGGTTCCCATCACCGTTCCCGGAGCGGTCTTCAGATCGGTGATGTCATCAGCAGGAGTAGAGGAGATCCGCGCCAATCCGAAGTCCAGGATCTTCACCTGGCCATCGGAAGTGAGAAAAACGTTGGATGGCTTCAGATCGCGATGGATGATTCCTTTCTCATGTGCTGCCGCTAGTCCATCGCAGATTGCCGCCGCGATGTGCACCGCTTCCGTCCATCGCACCCTTCCTGCTTCGATTCGGTCCCGCAGAGTTTGTCCCTGCAGAAGCTCGGTGACGGCGAAGCTGATGCCGTTCTCGGTCTCGAAGTGATGGATCGAAAGAATGTTGGGATGCGAAAGAGCAGCGACCGCGCGCGCCTCTTGCTCGAAACGCCGCCGCGCCTCGGCGCTGTTCGTTCGGCCGGCGGACAAAACTTTGATTGCGACTTCGCGACCGAGCCTCGTGTCGCGAGCACGATAGACCTCACCCATCCCACCCGCACCGAGCGGGCCCAGAACTTCGTATTGCCCGAGACGAGCTCCTATTTGCGTGCTTGAATCATAGTCGCAACGATCAATCCGATCGCTGCCGATGCCGTCACGTCCGAGGTCCAGTGACGAAACGCCAGCACGCGCGACAGCGCGACCGCGAATGCCAGCAAGGCGGCCATCACGCGCAGCGTTTTCGATTCCGCGTTGAGAATCAACACTCCGGCCAGCGCGAATGCCCCGACGGTGTGCCCGCTCGGAAATGAGCTCGCCGATGCGCGCGCGTGGTGGAACGGTCCCAGCCACAATTCCGGCCGCGTGCGTCCGACCGCGAACTTCACGAGCTGCACAACCACCCCACCCGCGGCGCCCGCGAACATCATGCGAATCGCGTGACCCACCCACTCGCGTTTCGCGAACGCCACGCCCGCCAGCGCGAAGAACAGGATGACCATCACCGGATTCATTCCGCCGCCGAATCGATTCGCGAGCCGGATCCAGTCCTCGACGCGTTCGGAGTTGACGCGCTCCGACCACGCGCTCGCCGGTGCATCGGCGTAGATCCACAGCAAAGTCACGATCGCGGCGGAAGCAATGACTCCGATTCCGAGCCCGATCGACACGCGCAAACGCGTCGCGCGAAACTCGGCGGGAATCGGACTGAAATCCTGGGCGCCATGAAGAAGCGCCAGCGCGAACAAACCGCTGATGCACCAGAAGACAATGTCCCATGCAGGCGCTTCGCGTCCAAGGAATGACAATTCGTCGACGCCGAGCGGCGCGTTGCAGCAGAGACGATTGACCGCCACGACCGGCGACGGCCAGAAGATCGACAGAATCAGCAGCGCGATGAAGCCGGTTGAGGCCAGACGCCGCTTACCGTCGATAGACATCGAACCACTTTCCGATCATTTGAACCTGGTCGACGCGGCGATAACCGCGCAGCGTAGCCGAGATCTCCGGCGCGTGTGCCCGGCTGGTCGCGATCACGGTGGCGTTTCCGATGTCTTCTGCGTCGACATACCGAACATGCTCGAGCTCACGCGGAAAATCGTAGCGGCTCCACAGATTCGGGCAACTATAGAGCGCGATCTGCTCCGGCGCGACGTGCTGCTTTTCGAGTGAAGCGATCAGTCGCTCCGTCGACGCGATCGAATTCGCGAACGGCATCATCGTGATGGCCGCATACGCGAGGGGAATCAGCGGGACGAGTCCAACCGCGATCGTGGAAAGGATTTGCGATTTCCACGTGATGAGCGCGAGGGCCGCCGCGACTGACAACAGGATCACGAGCGGCTTCGCTTCAACAGGAACTTTGCCGACAAAGCACACCGGCAGAATCATCAGCGCGAGAGTCCATCTGTTCGCGATGATCGAAGGACGCTCCGCGATCATCAATGCCACCGCCGGAATCAGCGCCATCATGTACACGTCGAGCTTACTGCTCATCAGCGAGTACGGAATGAGAACCGCCGCGATCCAGCTCAGATAGAAACGATTCGCGCCGCGCAGCGCTGCGATCGCGACAAGAAACCACGGAAAGAGAGTTCCGGGAAGATGCAGGACGTAAAACCACGGCGGCGCGTTGTGCACCCACGCCGCCACCGCCCGCCCGACCGTCTGCTTGACGATCACCTCATGCGTGTACGCCGGCCCGCCCATCGACATCGCGGGCACGAACCACAGAAGCGGAATGGCGATGATCGCGGCGATCGGCGCAAGGTAGTCGACGCGTGGAAATCGCTTTTGCCGCCAGGCCTCGAGGAGAAACAACACGATTCCGATCACCGGCGCCATCGGCCCTTTGAAGAGGGTGGCAATTCCGAATGCGACAGCGGCAGGAAACATTCTTTCCTGACGCAACATCCACACGCCGAGGACGATCAAAGCCGTGAAGGTGATGTCCATGCGGGCGGTCTGCGCCGATCCCCACATCAGAAGCGACGTCGCGCAGATGAACGCCGCCAGCGGGCCGCCCATCCGCCACATCAGCCAGATGAGAAAGAGGAATCCAATCAGCGACGGAAGGACGAACGCCCACATCGAATAGACGCCGAGCGGGACCGTCAGGAGGTCGATGATCCAGAAATGCACCGGCGGTTTGTGCGTGAATGGAGCGCCACCGAGAGTTGGCAAAAGAAACGCGCCGGTGGCGCGCATTTCGCGTATCACCTGTGCGTATTTCGTCTCGTCGCCGATGAAAAGCTGGCGGCCGAAGGGCGTGATCCAGGTGGAGAGGACGGCGACGGCGAGCGCGGCTTGCAGCGTGCGCGAAGGAAGGGTCAACTCTTTGATTATACGCCGCTTAGGTCCATCGAAAAATATTGCGGCGGCGGGTGTAGAATCGCTGGGATGGATCTTTGAAGGAGGAGAAAAGGATGTCGAATCGGGTCGCAGACATTCAACAGATTCTCAGCACCGAGGATTCAGAGTTTCGGCAGTGGGTTGAGGAACATCACACCTGCGAATCACGCCTCAGCGAGCTCGCCTCCAAGCCTCAGGTGACCATCGAAGAAGAAATGGAAGAGAAGACGTTGAAGAAGCGAAAGCTGCACCTCAAAGATCAGATGGCAGCACGAATTCGAACGTACGAAACAGGCGTCGGGCGTCAGGCGTCCGGCGTCAGTTGAAAGGCGTCCTGGCGCCTGAGGTCTGACGCCCGAGGCCTGACGCCTGACGCCTTTTTTGCATAACATCCCCCAATGCCAAAAGTCCGGTTCGCTCCGGAGGGGTGGCTCTTCCTCATCCCCGTGATCATTTTGACCGCGGCCGCGCTGCTGCTGCAGTGGTGGACGGCAGCGATTGTTTTCGGGCTGCTGGCATTATTTCTCGTCAACTTTTTTCGCGATCCGCATCGCGCCGGCTCCGACCGTCACGTCGATGTTCTCTCTCCCGCCGACGGCACCGTCGTGCAGATCAAGGACATCACCGATGGCGACATCTGGCCCGGCCTCACGCGGCAGGTCAGCATCTTCATGTCGGTGTTCGATGTGCACGTAAATCGCGCGCCGATCACCGGACGGATCGTTCACTATCGCTACAACCCCGGAAAGAAGATTGCCGCGTTCGCAGAGAAGTCATCGACGGAAAACGAGCAGAACCTCATCGTGATCGAAGACAGCCGCGGCGGAAGAATCGCGTTCAAGCAGATCGCCGGCCTCCTCGCGCGACGCATCGTGTTCGACAAGAAGGAAGGCGATGAGGTCGTGCGCGGAGAGCGCGTTGGCATGATCAAGTTCGGTTCGCGCGTCGACATCTTTTTCTCGCCGGCCGTCAACATCAAAGTGAAGATGCGCGAGAAAGTCAAAGTCGGACTCACGGTCATCGCCGAAATCGAGGAACATTGATGAAGCGGTCCGACGTCCGAAAAAATCTTCGCCGCGGCGTGTACGTCATCCCGACGTCATTCACGGTCCTCAATCTTTTTTTCGGGTTCCGGTCGATCGTCAGCAGCATGCGCGGGGTGGAGGCAATCGCCAACGGACGCAACGATCTCGCGATCCAGTTCTTCGAGGTCGCATGTCTGTCGCTCTTCGTCGCGGCCATTTTCGACACATTCGACGGACTGGTTGCCCGTCAACTCGGCGCAACCAGCGAGTTCGGCAAGGAATACGACTCGCTGGCCGACTGCGTGACGTTCGGCGCCGCCCCCGCCATGCTGGTCTACTCCTGGGGTCTCCGCGCCCTGGGCAACCTCGGCGTCGCGATGGCGTTCTTGTTTCTCGTCAGCGGATCGCTGCGGCTCGCACGATTCAACATCATGACCGGCAAAACGGACTACCGCTACTTCGTGGGCCTGCCGATTCCCGCCGGCGCGCTCACGCTGGCGTCGATCATCTTCTACGCGCCGGCGCCGGTGCAGGACCGCCGCTTCGCGTTGATCATGCTGCTCGTCACGATCGGGGTGGCGTTCGCGATGGTCTCGCCGATTCGCTATCGGAGCCAGAAGGGCCTGAACGTTCAGAAAGAACGCTCGCTCATGTACATCGTCGCCCTCGCGCTGGTCCTCGGCATCTTCGCGAGATGGCCGCGCGAGTTTCTCTTCATCGGCGCGATTGGCTACCTCGCATCCGGCCCGCTGGTGCGCCTCTGGTCAATCGCGTTTCCATCGCGAAAGCTTCCGGAGGAAGTGTTGCAAGCGGTTGAAACGCACTGATGCCGCAGCCGAAGTCGCAAGTCGGGTACCGCGTCGGCATCGTCAATCCGCTCACGCTGGTCGGCAACGAGATCCAAACCATTCTGCGCGAACGGTCGTTTCCATTTGCGAAGCTCGTCCTGCTGGACAGCACCGGCAAAGCGAGCGGGGCGCTGACGGAAGTCGGCGACGAGCCGATGGTCGTCACCGCAATTTCGGACGACGAGCTCGAGGACCTCGACCTCGTTTTCTTCTGCGGCCCGCCGGCCTCCAATCACGAATGGATCGAGCGGTATCGCGATGACCGCTTCATCGTGATCGATGCATCGCAGCCTTCGACCATCGCCGACGGCACGCTGGCAGTGGCCGGAATCAACCTCGAGGAAATCGACGGCGAAGAAAACCTGATCGTCTCGCCGCATCCGGTGGCGATTCCGATCGCGCTCATCCTGCATCAGATCGGATTGCTGACAGCCGTCGAGCTGTGTACCGCGACAGTTGTGCAGCCGGCGTCGGAATTCGGCCAGGTCGGCGTCGAGGAGCTCGCGGCGCAGACCGTCAGCTTCTTGAGCGTGAAGGGCGTGCCGAAAGAGGTCTTCGACCGGCAGCTGGCGTTCAACCTCTATCCGGCGCTGGAGCACAACGAGGAATTCATCGTCGATCAGATTCGGCGGCTGACGGATGGCAACGCCGAGCTTGCGCTGCTGATCACGCAGGGGACGATTTTTCACGGCCACACGTTCTCGTTGTTCATCAAGACGCGCGACGATCTGTCGGTGGAGCAGATCATGGTTCGTCTTCGCGAAAACCCCGCGATCGCGTTGCCGGAGCTGGACGAGACATTCGGCACGATCGACGCCGCCGGCAAGGACGAAGTGCTGATCGCTGAGGTGCGAAGGGATCCGACGATCCGCGGCGGATTCTGGGTGTGGGCGGTCTGCGATAATCTCCGCCGCAGCTCGGCGCTGAATGCCGTGCTGGTCGCGGAGAAAGTTCTGGTTGCGGATGCTGCGAACTGAGTGGCCGGTGACCGGTGGCCTGTTGCCGATGCGCTTTCGGCAACCGGCCACCGGCAACCGGCCACTGGAGGAAAAATGCAGGACTACTACGAGCCAAAAGTCGGCGACGCTGCTCCCGATTTCCGGTTGCCATCGACGCGCGGGAAGGACGTCACGCTCAAAGAATTCAAGGGGAAGGACGTGATCCTCTACTTCTATCCTCGCGATGAGACTCCGGGCTGCACGGCGGAAGCGTGCTCGTTTCGCGATCACGAGGGCGATCTCTCCAAAGCCGGCGCAACCATCCTCGGCGTCTCCACGGATCCGCTCGAGAGCCATCAGAAATTCACGAGCAAGCACAAACTGAATTTTCCGCTGCTGTCCGACGAGACGGCCGACATCGCGAAGATGTACGGCGTCTGGAAAGAGAAAAACATGTACGGGCGACGGGCGTGGGGCGTGGCGCGGACGACGTATTGGATCGGCGCCGACGGCCGCATCAAGAAAATCTACAAAAAGGTCGACACCGCCAGGCACGCCGAGGACATCCTCGCGGACCTGAAGAGCGCGCACGAGATGCAGTAAAGAGAATTTGCTTTACATTGACAAGTACTTTATATTCGACAGTCAGGAGGCTGTCGGATGAGCATTTCGACGCTGAAGCAGCCCAGCGCGGTGTTTCCGCTGGCGATGTCTCTGGCCGCCCTGGCCACTGTGTTGATTCACGCTGCCAGGTTCGGAATTGTCCATGAGGCTGACGAGGGCGCCGCTGCCCACATCTTTCAGATCCTCATGCTTTTGCAGGTCCCCATCGTGGCATTCTTCGCGATCAAATGGCTGCCGCGGGAACCAAGGGAAGCGCTCCTGATACTCGCGCTCCAGGGCGGCGCGGTACTGGCAGCATTTGCCGCCGTCTTTTTTCTCACTTAGCGACGCGGGATGGACTGAACGCCCGAATTCGCTTGCAGGCGTCCTCGAGGGCCTCGAAATCTTTCGCGAAACAGAATCGCAGCATCTTCCTGCCGGCCTCGGAAACGAAGAATGCCGATCCCGGCACCGAGGCAACCCGCGCGTTTTCGAGCAGCGACTGCGCCGCTTCGCGATCGTCGCGGAATTCATCCGGAATCGCGGCCAGCATGTAGTACGAGCCCTGCGGAATCGACGGGTGAAATCCTGCTTCGGACAGCGCTTCCGCGAGGATGTCCCTCTTCTTCTGATAGTCGGCCGCGAGATTCTTGTAATACGAGTCCGGAACTTCGAGCGCGCGCGCGACACCCCATTGCAGCGGAGTCGGGGCGCAGATCGCGAAGAGATCGTTCATCAAGCCGATCGGTCCGGCGACGCGAGCGTCGGCGACCGCATATCCGATCCGCCACCCGGTGATCGAGAACGTCTTGGAGAAACCGCTGATCGTGATCGCGAGGTCGCGACAGGACGGAATCGACGCGACCGAGACGTGCTTGCGGCCGTCGTACACGATGTACTCGTAAATCTCGTCGGTGAAAATCCAGGCGTTGAACTCGCGGCACAACGCGCCGATTTTCTCGAGCTCCGCGCGCGTGAACATCTTTCCCGACGGATTCGACGGCGTGCACACCACGATGGCCTTCGTCTTCGGCGTGAATGCCGCGCGCAACGCGTCGAAGTCGATCGACCAGTCCGGCGCCTGCAGCGGCACGAACTTCGGAACGAATCCGAGGACGGTCAGCGTGTTGAGGTGGTAACCGTAATACGGCTCGAAGAGAATGACTTCGTCGCCGGCGTTGAGCGTGGCCATCGCAGCGCCGAGAAATCCTCCGCTCGATCCAACCGTGACGACGATCTCCTTCGCCGGATCGGCTTTGAATCCGTTGTAATGCTCCAGCTTCCTGGCGATGCGCTCGCGGAGGAGATCGATCCCTTCGAATTTCGAGTAGGTGGCCTTATTCGCGACGATCGCGTCGCAGGCGCCTTCGACCAGCTCGGGAATCGTCGGAAGATCGCAGATTCCCTGGCCGAGGTTGATGCCGCCGACACGCTCGCATTCGCGCGACATGCGCCGGATGTCCGACTGCACAAGGCCACGGAGACGATCGCTGATCTGGTTCATGATCGGGCTAGTGTAAGCGCATTTCCAATCGCGAAGCGACCCGCCCACCATTCTCCCTTTTCACGTTCGCTGACGAGACGCAGACCATTGGATGCTCGCAGAATCCCGTCGCGCGAAGTCCTCAGGATGCCGCTGAGGATCAGCGATCCGCGGAGAAAGCGTTTGACCTCCGGCAACATCGGGATGATCACTTCGGGAAGAATGTTCATTGTTACGACGTCGAAGTCTCCGCCGCGCAAGGCGTCGAGCGTTCCGACGAAAAGCGACGCCGGTGTTCTGTTCCTCGCGCGATTCTCCTGCATCGCGCCGAGCGTATCGGGATCGACATCGAACGCGACGACGCGGTGCGCGCCGAGGCGCAGCATCGCGAACGCGAGAATGCCACTGCCGCAGCCGATGTCCAGGCCCACCGCGCCGCGCAGATCGACCTCTTCCAACAATTCGATGCACAGCGCGGTCGATTCATGCAATCCGGTTCCGAATGCCTGTGCCTGCGGAATGATCAATTGATGTCGCTTCGTATCGCGCGGAAGCACCGAGGGGTCGGGCGCGATCACGAACGATTGGCCGATGAACAACGGCTGCAGCGATTGTTGATAGTTGTCGAGCCAATCGATGCGATCGTGTTGTTCCGCTTCGATCTTGACCGGCAGATCGCGCAGTGCTTCGACAGCCGCATCGCGATCGCGCGCATTTTCGAAATACGCAGAGAGCATCGCGCCGCCATCCGAGACATTTCCCGTCGAACGCGTGAGAAACAGACGGGCGAAAACAATTTCTTCGAGATCCTGCGGATAGGAAATCTTGAGGAGGTAGTCGGTCAATCTACCCGTTGAAGAAATCTTTGACTTTGTCGAAAACTCCACGGCCGTCGGAAGGATTCTCACCTTCGAGCGCTGCGAACTGTTCGAGGAGACGGCGCTGCTCATCGTTCAGCGAAGAGGGCACGCGAACGTTGACGTGTACGTAGTGATCGCCTCGGCCTGGTCCCTGCAGGAACTGAACGCCTTTCCCCTTCAGTCGAAAAACCTGATTCGGCTGCGTTCCGGGCGGAATGCGGAGCGGTTCCTCGCCTTCGATCGTCTCCGCCTTGATCTCCGCGCCGAGCGCGGCCTGAGTGAACGAAATCGCCTGCTCGGAATGGATGTCGTAGTCGCGCCGCGTGAACCGCGGATGATCCTGCACGGAGATGAACACGTACAGATCTCCCGGAGGTCCACCGTTGTATCCCGACTCGCCCTCGGCGGGCACGCGCAGACGCGAACCTTCATCGACGCCGGCCGGAATCTTGACGGAGAGATTTCTCTCTTCGCGAATCCGTCCCGCTCCGCCGCAGTTGACACACGGATCTTTGATGACTTTTCCGGCGCCGCCGCATTGCGGACATGTTCGTGCCACTGCAAAGAATCCTTGCGAGTATCGAATCTGGCCGCGGCCGTCACAGCCGGTGCAGATCGCCGGCGTCGTTCCCGGCTTCGCGCCGCTGCCACTGCAGTCTTTGCAGGTCACGACTCGCGGAACGCTGATCGAAACCTCTTTTCCGAAGACCGCGTCCTCGAATGCCAGCGTCAAGTCGTAGCGGAGATCGTTGCCGCGCGCCGGACGGGTGGTTCGCCGCCGCGATGCGCCGAACAAATCGCCGAATCCGAACAGGTCGCCGAGGATGTCGCCGAAGTCGGAGAACTGGCTGGGATCGAATCCGCCCATCCCGCCCAGCCCGTTGTGGCCGTAGCGATCGTATCGGGCGCGTTTTTCCTCGTCGGAGAGAACGCCATACGCTTCAGCCGCTTCCTTGAATTTTTCCTCGGCTTGGGCGTCACCCGGATTTTTGTCGGGGTGGTACTTCAGCGCCATCTTGCGATAGGCCTTTTTGATGTCGTCGAGGCTGGCGCTGCGCTGCAAGGCCAGAACCTCGTAGTAGTCGCGTTTTTCTGTTGTCGCCATGGACTATTGCGGAGTATCCGAGGGTAGACCGGCCTTCACGGGGTTGTAGAGCATGACGCCGGTGAGAATTCGCGATGCGGCCTGCAATTCGAAAATTGCGTCGTTCAGTGTTTGCTTCCCTTCGGCGGCCACGGCCTCCTTCGCTTTGGAGATCATCCTCTGCACGCTGTCGCGGTCGGCGTCGTTCAGAAGTTTCCCGAACTCGCGGAAAACCTTCTCATTGGTGTAGATCATTCCCTCGAGCTTGTTCTGCAGCATTCGCGTCTCGCGGCGATTGGCGTCGGCCCTCGAATGCTCCTCGGCTTCAGTGACCAGACGATCGATCTCGTCCTTCGACAGTCCGCCGGCCGGATTGATCTGCACGCCCTGCGACTGGCCGGTGGCCTGATCGCGGGCCGTGACGTTGACGATGCCGTTGGAATCGATCGCGAAGATGACTTCAATCTGCGGAACGCCGCGAGGTGACGGCGGAATGCCGACCAGATCGAACTTGCCGAGCGATTTGTTCTCGCGCGCAAATTCGCGTTCGCCCTGCAGGACGTGCACCTGCACTTTGCTCTGATTGTCGGCAACGGTGGTGAAGATCAGCGAGTTCTTCGTCGGGATCGTCGAGTTGCGCTCGATGATCTTGGTAAAGAGCCCGCCGTGCGTCTCGATGCCGAGCGACAGTGGCGTGACATCGAGCAGGATCATGTCCTTGATGTCGCCGCGGAGAATTCCGCCCTGCACCGCCGCGCCGATCGCTACGACTTCATCGGGATTGATGTTGCGATTCGGCTCCTTGCCGAATGCCGCCTGCACCGCTTCGACAACGCGCGGCATGCGCGTCTGACCGCCGACCAATACGACTTCGTCGATCTGTCCGGGACGGAGACCGGCCGCCTTCAACGCATCGTTGACCGGCGCGATGGTCTTCTGGATGAGGTCTTCCACCATGCTCTCGAATTCGCGCCGTGTCAGGACTTTGTTCAGATGCTTCGGACCGGCGGCATCGGAGGAGATGAACGGCAGCGTCACGCGCGTTTCCACAGCGCTCGACAGCTCGTGTTTCGCGCGCTCGGAAGCTTCCTTGAGACGCTGCAGCGCCATGCGGTCGTCGCGGAGATTGATCCCGCTGTCCTGAAGGAAGCCTTCGATCAGCCAATCCATGATCCGTTTGTCGAAGTCTTCGCCGCCGAGATAGGTATCGCCCGAGGTCGAGAGAACTTCGAACAATCCATCTTCCAGCTTGAGAATCGAGATATCGAAAGTGCCGCCGCCGAGGTCGTAGACTGCGATCAACTGGTTCTCTTTGTTGTCCATGCCGTACGCCAAAGCGGCGGCGGTCGGCTCGTTGATGATGCGCAGGACTTCCAGGCCGGCGATCTTGCCGGCGTCGCGCGTCGCCTGACGCTGCGAGTCATTGAAGTACGCCGGCACGGTGATGATCGCCTCGGTGATCGGCTCGCCGAGAAAATCTTCCGCGAAGGTCTTGATCTCCATCAGGACGAACGCGGAGATTTCTTCCGGCGAGTATTCGCGATCGCGAATGCGCACCTTGATGTCGCCGTTCGTCGCGGCCACGATCTGATACGGCAGGACCTGTTTGGCCTTCGAGACTTCCTCGGAATCGTATTTGCGGCCGATCAGACGCTTGATCGCGAAGACGGTGTTGAACGGATTGGTGATCGACTGCCGCTTCGCAATCTGTCCGACGAGACGGTCGCCGTCTTCAGTGAAGCCGACCACCGACGGCGTGGTGCGACTGCCCTCCCGGTTCGGGATCACCTGGGGCGTCGTCACATCAACGACCGCAACGCAGGAGTTAGTCGTTCCCAGATCGATTCCGATGATTTTGGACATGCGTCGGTTGGGAAAATTCTACCTTGGCTCTTCCGATCCGCCCACAGCGACCTTGACCATCGCCGGACGGAGCAGGCGATCATGAAGGAAGTAACCCTTCTGCAGGATGGCGACGACCGTGTGCGACGGCACAGAGGGGTTCTCCTCGCGGACGACAGCCTCGTGGATCTTTGGATCGAAGGGGACCCCGGACTCCTCGATCGGCCTGAGACCGTGCTTGGTCAGCGCGTCGAACATCTGCTTGTAGATCAGCAGCATGCCGCGGTGGAAGTCATCGCCCTCGCCGGCGTGATCGAGCGAGCGATCGAAATTGTCGAGCACGGGAAGCAGCTCTTTGAGCAGGCCGGCGAGCGCGTATTTGAAAAACTCCTGTTTCTCGCGCTCGGAGCGTTTGCGGAAATTCTCGAAGTCGGCAAGCGTCCGCAGATAACGATCTTTGTAATCGATGTTCTCCGGCGCCATGGCCGTCGGCATCGGGGGCTCCATCGTGCGCGGGCGACGTCGATTCTCGGTGGAGTCGGCCGCTTCCTGCGCGGCGACTTCCATCTCGTGCTCGAGATCTTCGATCGATTCGCCTGTGTCTTCCAGGACGTAGCTGTCGTCGTCGCCGCCGTTCCCGCTGGGTCGTTTTTCGTCTGCCATTACTGCCGCTGCTCCTGTTCTTCCTCGATTTTCCGGCTCAGCGCCCGACTGAGGTAATCGACGAGCGGCGCCATACGAGCGTACTCCATTCGCATCGGTCCGATGATGCCGACCATACCCATCGGGGCGTGCGATCCGTATCGCCGGGCCACGAGGCTGAAGTTGTGGACCTGGGTGAAATCGGTCTCCGAACCGATCAGGATCTGAAGACCATCAGCGGTCAGACACGAATTCAGGAGCTCGATCAGCTTCTGCCGTTCCTGCAGCGCCAGCATCGTCTTCCGCAGAGAGATGGCGTCCGAGAACTCCGGCTTCATCAGCATCGAGGTCGTTCCCTCGACGTACAACTCATGCTCAACCGGGGCCACGTCGTCGACCGCCTCGATGCCGAGCGAAATGGTTTTCTGCATCATTCCGTCGTTGAGCGTGCGCTCCTCCTCGGTCATCCGGACGAGGCGGCGGCGGATGACATCGAGCGTCAGCCCGCTGAACTCGGTGGTGATGTAGCGGCTGATCTTCTCCAGCTCATCGCGGGTGAACGACAGGAGAGACTCGATGACCTTGTTGACGACAACGCCGTTCGTTCCGACCATGATGCACATGATCTTGTTCTCGGCGACGAGAACGAAGTCCATGCTGCGGACCGCGAACTGCAGCAGGGTCGGCATGAAGACGACGCCGACCTGATCGCTCATGTTCGACAACAGACGCGACACGAGTCCCAGAACCTCATCGATTTCATTCGCGTGTCGCACCTGATCGTCGATCGCCTCGCGGTCGCGAGGGCTCAGCGAGCGGGAACGCATCAGATGATCGATGAAGAAACGGTAGCCACGATCCGTCGGCACGCGGCCAGCCGAGGTATGCGGCTGCTGGAGGTATCCGTGATCTTCGAGATCCGCCATCACATTGCGGAGGCTCGCCGGCGACAGACTGAAACGGCCCGATTTGGCGAGCGAGCGCGAGCTGATCGCCTCGCCGGTCGCCACGTGCTGCATGATGATCTCCCGCAGCACGTCGCGCGCGCGACTGTCGAGCTCGTCTTCGTAAAGTTCCAGTTTTTGCACCATCGCTATGAAATAGTACGGTCTTAGCTAACGGATTGAGAAATGAGGATATTCGCAGCTTTTTCACTGCTTGTCGCCTTCCCTCTGGGCGCCGCCGTGATCGACCGAATCGCCGCCATCGTCGACCGGCAGGTCCTGACCGTCAGCGAGATCTCGCAAATGATCGAGATCCGCTTCTTTCCAAGGACGACGGGCTGGAGCGAAGACGACTATCGCAAGAACATTCTCGATTCGCTGATCGCTCAGGCGCTGCGCTTTCGCGACGTCGAGAGATTCGGGGCCGAGGATGTATCGAAGGACTCGATCGAGGCGCGGCTGCTGCAGATTCAGCAGCGTTTCGCGTCGCCGGCTGAATTCACGGCTGCGCTGCAACGCGCAGAGCTGACGCTCGATGAAGTCCGCGCGCTCATCAAGCGCCAGTTGCAGGTCGAGACTTACATTCAGGAGCGCTTCGCGCCGATGATCTTCGTCTCGACCGACGAGATCGAGACCTACTACAAAACCACGTGGAGCCAGCAGCGCACCGCGCGCGGCCTCCCGATTCCACCTCTGGCTGAGGTGCAGGATGAGATTCGGGCGCTGCTCAAGTCGACGCGCCTGCAGCGTGAAGTCGAACGCTGGACGACCCAGTTGCGCGCACGTGCGAATGTCGACGTCTACACGTGGCATTGAGCAAATCTTGAATCCATATTGATGTCATGAGACAACTTTTCGCCGTCATCAGCCTTCTTGGGACGGTCGCGAACGCGCAGATCGGTAAGTTTGTGCCGACAGGCGATATGACGAGAGCACGTTCCGCGCATCGAGCCACTCTGCTTGCCAACGGCAGAGTCTTGATCACCGGTGGCTCAGGAGACGACAGCGCCGAGTTGTACGACCCGTCGACGGGCACTTTCCGCCTGACAGGACACATGACAGCCTCCCGGTTCGGCCACGCCGCGACGCTGCTCGCCGACGGCAGAGTACTGATCACTGCCGGAAACGGTTTGGCCAGCGCCGAAATCTACGATCCGGTGACTGAAAAATTTACAGCGACCGGCGCGATGCTCGAGGATCAGTTCAACCATGCGGCCACGTTGCTCCCCGACGGAAAGGTTTTGATCGTCGGAGGAGAACGCGCGGCGCCTCCGTGGCCGACTGCCGCGCGCGCGGAGCTGTACGATCCCGCAACCGGCACGTTCTCCTTCGCCGCGCCGTACGCCGGTCCGGGCAGCCTCTACGCCGCCGGCGGCCCGGTGTGGCCCACCGCCCATTTGCTGCCGGACGGCAGAGTCCTGATCCTCGGCGAAAATCCTGCGGAGCTTTACGACCCCGCGAGCGGAACGTTCAGCTTCACCGGAGCGATGGTGGCGACGTCTTATCGCTACGGGATGGAATGGCATTCGTCTACGTTGCTGAGAGACGGAAACGTTCTGATCACCGGCGGGAATGACGACTTGACGTGCGGCGGCTTCCCGGTCGCTGAAATCTACGAGGCATTTTCCGGCAGATTCAAAGCCATCGCACCGATGACGGCTGCGCGCGACATCCACACCTCGACGCTGCTATCCGACGGAACGGTGCTGCTCACCGGCGGAGGCGAGGGATGGTGCGGCGGCGCGACACTGGACAGCGCCGAGATCTACGATCCCGCAACTCAGTCGTTTACGGCCGTGGGGAACATGACGCATAGCCGCACGCTCCACACGGCAACTCTCCTCAACGACGGGACGGTTCTCATCGCGGGCGGAGGTGCGTACTGGCCTGCGAGCGTTGCGCGGAGCGCCGAGATCTATCGACCCGCGACCTCGCGCACAGGACGAACGCGATCGGTGAGATAGCGCCGCGCCTGCTACCATAAAGCGTGCTCCTCCAGGAAAACGCGATGCTGGGGCCGTACCGGGTCACCGGACGGATCGGCGAGGGAGGTATGGGCGCGGTTTACAGCGCGACCGACACCCGCCTTGGACGCAACGTCGCGATCAAAGTCCTGACCGCGGTCACGCTCAGCGACAAGGAGCGATTGCAGCGTTTCGAGCAGGAAGCGCGCGCCACCGGCATGCTCAATCATCCGAATCTGCTGACGATCTACGACGTCGGCACAACGGAGGGCACGCCCTTTCTGGTCAGCGAGTTGCTCGAGGGCGAGACACTGCGCGACCGGCTCGATCGCGGAGCGATTCCGCCGCGCAAAGCTGTCGACATCGCACTGCAGATCGCGCACGGTCTGGCGGCCGCACACGACAAAGGAATCGTGCATCGCGATCTCAAGCCCGAGAACATCTACATCACCCGCGAAGGCCGCGTGAAGATTCTCGACTTCGGCATCGCCAAGCTGAGTCCGATCGCCGGCAAAGACGGTCCGACGTTTCAGATGGCCGCCACGGAGCCCGGCATCGTCCTCGGCACCGTCGGCTACATGTCGCCGGAGCAGATCCGCGGCGAGCTCGTGGACCGGCGATCGGATATTTTCGCGTTCGGCGCGATCGTCTATGAAATGCTCACCGGTAACCGGGCATTCAAGCGCGACTCATCGATCGAGACGCTCAGCGCGATTCTGAAGGAAGAGCCGCCGGAGCTCATCGAGGTCAATCCGAACGTTCCGCCGCAGCTCGAAAAACTCGTGCGGCGATGTCTCGACAAAGATCGCGAGCAGCGATTTCAGTCGGCACGCGATCTGGCGTTCAATCTCGAAACGCTTTCGACGTTTTCCTCGCATGGAACGATGTCCGGCATTGCCGGCCCGGGCAATCCCGCTGTTCCGCGCACCGCGACCCATGCCCCAATGACCGGAACGTCGGCGACAGTCGTCCCGACCTCCCAGATCCCCGCCCCCACCGCCCGCACGCCCGCCATCACCCGCACGCGAACGCTGGCGATGGTCAAGCCGGCGCCGCGTGTTTCGCCCCTTCTTCTCGCGTTGCTGTACATCGTGTCGATTGCGGGGGCGGCCTGGGGTGGCTGGTACCTTGCGAATCGCATTCGTTCCGACCGGCCCGAAGCGGCTTTTCAGCGCATGACGTTCCGGCGCGGCGAAGTGCGCGGCGGGCGATTCGGCTCCGATGGCGACACCATCGTCTACAGCGCCGCCTGGGACGGGCAGCCGAGCGAGATCTACGTGGCGAATCGACACGCGCCGGACGCGCGGCCGGTCGCGCTGGCGGATGCCGACCTGCTGTCGGTTTCGAAATCATCCGAGCTCGCGATTCTCCTGCGCAAAGATCGCCTCAGCGGGTTGGGGACGCTCGCGCGCGTGCCGGTGGCCGGCGGAACGCCGCGCGAGATGGCCGATCAGGTCCTGCAGGCCGACTGGATGCCCGACGCTACCAACCTCGCGATCATCCGATTCGATAAAGGGAAATATCGCATCGAGTCGCCGATCGGGACCGGGCTCTATGAAACGGCGCATCGGATCCGCGAGATCCGCATCGCGCCCGACGGAAATCGCATCGCATTCTTCGAGCCACACGGCGACAAGATCGATCTCGTGGTTCTCGAAAAAGGCTCGCGGTCGACGACGCCCATCGCTCGAGGATGGAGCCACGGAGCCAACGGCCTCGCATGGACTCCGAATGGAAAAGAAATCTGGGTGACCGGCACCGACACCGCCGCGCCGCCCGCGCTCTACGCCGTCGACGCCGACAACGGGGACATGCGCCTCGTCAGCCGTCTGACAGGATCGATGAAGCTGTTCGACATCTCATCGGCTGGCCGTGTTCTGCTGTCGAACGGAATGTGGCGCGCAGCTCTCGAATATCAGGCGCCGGGCGATACTTCCGAGCGCGATCTCGCCTGGCTCGACTGGTCGTTGCTCGCCGACCTCTCCGCTGACGGCCGCACGATTCTCTTCACGGAAACGCGGGAAGGCGGCGGATCGAACAGCTCCGTCTATCTGCGGCGCGCCGACGCGCCGACGCCTGTGAAAATCGGCGACGGCTACGCCGACGCACTCTCCCCGAACGGCAAACTCGTTCTCTGCCACGTCGGGTCCAAACTCGTGATTCTCCCGACCGGCAGCGGCGAAGCGCGCGAGCTCAAGATCGAAGGCGCATTCGATCCCGGCGCGGTCTGGCTTCCCGATTCGCGCCACGTGATTCTCGCCGGCGCGCTGAAGGACCAGGGATACTCGCTGCACCTGCTCGACACGCTCGACGAATCGGAGAAGACGATCTCGCCTGAAAACATTTTCGGCGAGGCGTCCCGTCCGTTCGCAATTTCGCCGGACGGGCGAATGGTCGCAGGAATGACGAAGGACGAAACGATTGCGCTCTATCCGATCGACAGCGGCAATCCGGTGGCGGTCAACGGAAGCGAAAAAGGCGAGGTGCCGATCCAATGGTCGGCCGACGGCGCATCGCTGTTCATCTATCGTCCGACCGCGATGCCGGCGCAGGTCTACAAGATCAATCTCGCGAGCGGCGCGCGTGAGCTGTGGAAGCAATTCACACCGATCGATCCGGCGGGCGTCTACAAGATCGGGCCGATCTGCATGACGCGTGACGCCGCCGCATACGCCTACGACGCGCAGCGCATCGTCAGCGATCTGTACGTGGCCGAGGGGCTCCGATAGCGTCCGCGATTATTTTTGCGGCGGCCTTTGCCGCGGGCGTCATCAACGCGATCGCCGGCGGCGGGACACTCATCTCGTTTCCCGTCCTCGTCTGGCTGGGCCGCAATCCGATTCTCGCGAACGCAAGCAACGCCGCCGCGCTCTGGCCCGGTTCGTTCGCCGGCATGGTCGGCTTCCGAAAAGATCTCGCTACGCTTCCGCGCTGGTTGTTCTGGCTCACGATTCCGTCGCTGCTCGGCGGGGCCGCCGGAGCGGTCCTTCTCCTTCACACGAGCACGCGCACCTTCGAGGCCCTCGTCCCGTGGCTGATCCTCGGCGCAACGCTGCTCCTCGCTTTTCAAGAAGTCATCACACGACACGTGAGGATGTCGAGCAACATCGCGTTCGTATTTATATTACAGTTTATCGTTAGTATATATGGTGGATATTTTGGCGCCGGCATGGGCATCCTGATGCTGGCGGCGCTCGGCTTCATCGGCCTCACCGACCTGCATCAGATGAATGGGCTGAAGAATCTGCTCGCGATCTGCATCAACGGCGTGGCCGCGATTTATTTTGCCGCCTCGGGCGCGGTGATCTGGTCAGACGCGATCCTGATGGCGATCGCCGCGGTCCTCGGCGGATTCGCGGGCGCGAAAATCGCCCACCGGCTCGGACGCAAATTCGTCCGCAACGCCGTGGTCGTCATCGGCCTCGGAATGACGATCGCGCTATTTCTGAAGCGGTAGAAAAAACTCCAGGTTCCGCCGCATGATATCGATCCGCTCGCGCGGCTCGCGCGGCACGTGCGGCGAGCGCGGATAAATCACCATCGTCACGTCCACGCCCATCTCCTGCAGCACGCGATACAACATCGTCCCCTGCGACAGCGGCACGCGATCGTCGGCGTCGCCGTGCTGAATGAGGATTCGCGCGGTCGTCGGTTTCAGATGCCACAGCGGGCTGTGCTCGCGCAGAAGTTCCGGCGATCCGTGAAAGTAACTCGGGATGAAGCCGCGAATGTCGGTCGTGCCGTGAAAAGACAACAGATCGACGACCGGCGCGCCGATGCTGATGGCTTTCAAACGATCGCTGTGCCCCTCGGCCCACGCCGCGATGAATCCGCCGTAGCTCCATCCCATCAAGCCGAGGCGATTCGGATCGGCGATGCCGTCCGCAATCACCTTGTCGATGCCGGCGTTGATATCGGCCCAATCGCCGCCGCCCCAATCGTTGCGATTCGCCTCCCGAAATTTCTCGCCGTAGCCGCCCGTGCCGCGCGGATTCGGCCGCAACACAACGAATCCTTTGTCCGCAAAAACCTGCGGCGCATACAGCGGACCGAGGTAGCCGAGGAAGCCTTGATCGTGATGGGAGGCGGGGCCGCCGTGAACGAACGTCAGCATCGGATAGCGCTTGCCCGGTTGATAGCCGATCGGAAGAGTGAGCAGTCCCTCGATCTCGAGTCCGTCCTTCGGGTTTTTCCATCGAATGAGACGCGTCTCGCCGAGGTCGCGATTGCGAAGCGCATCGTTGTGATGCGTGAGCTGTTTCATGGGCGACACGAACAGCTCGGGAGGCGCGGTCAGCGACTGCATCACGAACGCGCTCACTCCGTTTCGAACATTGAGGCCGCTGATCAAGCCCGCCACATGAGACATGTCACGAAAGCCGGTGCCATCGGCGCCGACACGAAAAATCTGCGAAGTGGTATTCCACGGTCCATCGAACCAGATCGTTTGCGCATCGCCCCAGATGATCTGATCGGGCGTGCGATCGTATTCGCGGGAAACGAGGCGCGGCGCTCCGCCCTCGACCGGCACGACGTAAATCCGCTGCTCGCGCAACCAATCATGGACGCCGCCGGTTCCGAAGAACGCAATCGATTTTCCGTCCGGCGAAAAATGCGGATTGCGATTGACGCCCGAGGTCACGAGCGGGCGGGCGGGGGCGCCCGCCGCCACACTGACCAGCGCGATGTCGCGGCGCTGGTCGTCGAGCATGTCACTTTTCAAATACTCGACCGCGATCAGCGAACCATCGGGTGACCACGATGGATTCGTCACCGAAAAGCGCCCGCGCGTCAGACGCGTCACGGTGCGCGATTCGACATTGAGCAGATAGAGATGCGGCGGACGCGGATCGTTTGCGACGAGGCGAAAATCCTCTTTCTCCGCCGGCGGCGGCTCGCGCATCACGAACGCGATGACCTTGCCGTCGGGCGACCATTCGAAGTCCGAGATTCCGCCCTTCTCGCTCGTGATCTTTTCGGCTTCTCCGCCGTTCGCGCCGATGATCCAGATGGCATTGCGTCCACCGTCGCGATCGGAGAGAAATGCGATTCTGTTTCCGTCCGGCGACCAGCGTGGATGGTTGTTCGTCGACGGGCTGCGCGTCAGCTGCGTGTCGTTTGATCCGTCGACGCCGATGATCCAGAGATCGGTGTCGTAGACGCTGCGTTCCAGATCGGCGCGCGAAAGAGCGTAGACGATTCGCTTTCCGTCGGGGGAAATCATCGGCGACGAAACGAGCGGCATCGTTGCGTAATCCTGAATCGTCAACGCGGAAGCGAGAAGGAGCGTTGCCAGCATGCCGGGCTATTTTAGTGCGCGAGCAGGGCGCGCGTGGCGGGATGTTTCGGATTCGACAACACTTCGCGCGCCGTTCCTTCTTCGACGGCCTCGCCGTCCGCGAGAATGATCACGCGATCGGCGAATTCGCGCGCGAAGTCATCATCGTGCGTGGTGATGAGAAGCGTCCGTCCGCCGTCCGTCAGTTTGACGAGCGTTTCCCCAAGCTCGCCTCGCCGCGCGGGATCGAGCGAGGCAGTGGGCTCATCCATCAGCAGGAGCGGCGGGTCCATCGCCATCGCGCGCGCGATCGCGACGCGTTGCGCCTCGCCCCCGGAGAGTTCGCGCGGCAACGCGTTGCGGCGATGCGCGACGCCCAGCGACTCCAGCAGCTGATTTGCCCTCGCTTCGGCATCCGCGCGCGGAACAGCCGCGACGTTCGTGGGCGCCAGCGTGATGTTGTGCAGCGCCGTCAGATGTTCGAAGAGGTAGTGGAGTTGAAAAACCATTCCGACGCGGCGGCGAAGCTCGCGCATGACATTCCGCGGTGGCAGTGGACCGGCGTGCAGCGTCACGCCATCGATATCGATGGTGCCGGTATTGAAAGGTTCCAGCGCGGCGATGCAGCGAAGGACGGTTGTCTTTCCGCCGCCGGAGAGTCCCATCAATGCGACAAGCTCGCCGCGCGCAGCGCGCATGCCGATTCCGCGGAGAATCTCGCGCGTGCCACGCGTGAGGCGCAGACCTGCGATCGTCAGGAGGTCGCTGCTCGCCATCGTGCCTCGAGTCTGCCGGCCAATCGCGAGAGTGGCAGCGACATGATGAGATAGAGCGCCGCGCAAAGAGCGCCGGGAATCACCCAGCTTCCGATATTCGTCGCGAAGATCTGCGTCTGCTTCGTCAACTCGACGACCGTGATGACCGAGACGAGCGATGAGTCTTTCAGCAGGGCGACGAAGTCATTCGTCATCGGTGCGAGCGCCAGTCGGAATGCCTGCGGACCACGCACGAGCCGCAGCACCTGCGATTCCGTGAATCCGAGCGTGCGCGCCGCTTCGAGTTGTCCGCGCGAGACCGCCTCCAGTGCGCCGCGATAGATCTCACTCTCGTACGCCGCGTAGTTCAGTCCGAGGCCGAGGAGTGCAGCGAGAAATGCGGGAAGACGGATCACCGCCGAGAGTCCGTAGTACAGAACGAACAGTTGCAGCAGCACCGGCGTGCCGCGCACGACTTCGACGTACGAGGTGAGAACCGATCGCAGCAGAACGTTGCCGTAGACGCGTCCACTCGCGATGAGAATTCCGACGACGATTGCGAGCGCCATCGCGGCGCAGGAGAGGACGATCGTGATCAGCGATGCGCGGAGAAGCGCGGGGATGTATCGCAGGATCAGTGGAACCCCGCCGGTTTCGGTGACGCGCAGCGGCCGGACCGCCGGTGCTGCGTTCAGCGCGCTTTGAAAAAACGCGGGCTGGTACGCGTCCCAAATCCCCCAATTCCGATAAATCCGCTCCAGCGTTCCATCACGCATCCGGGCCTTCAAGACATCATTGACGCGATCGCGCAGCACAGTGTTCGTGCGCGCGAGTACCGCGATGTAGTGACCCGTCGCGACAGGTTGCGGCTGCGTGAACAGCCCGCTGATCGAGCGCACGCGCCGCGCGGCGATGATGTTGTCGAGCAGCACGGCATCGACCCTTCCCTGCCGGAGATCGGAGTACGGATGCACGTCGTCGTCGTAGGACACCACCATCACCGGCTGGGACTTCAGAAAGTCGTACGCCATCGTGCCGCTCAGAGTGCCGACGCGATGTCCGCGCAGTTCCGCCATGGTCCGAAATCGCATGCGGTCTTCGGCGCGCACGGTGAGCACTTCGTGGAACTCGTAATAAGGAATCGTCGCGGCGTGCGCCGCGCGCCGCGCAGGAATGTCTTCGACGCCGCTCATACCGAGGTCGAAGTCGCCGCGCTCGACGGACTGGTCGATCTCCTGAAACGCGACCTGGACGAATTCCGATCGGCGTCCGAGGCCTTTCGCGATTTCGCCGGCGACCTCGACGTCGAATCCGCGCACCCTGGACGGATCGCGCGGATCGGCCTCGACGAACGGCGCGCCGCCTTCGGCATCGCCACCCCATCGGAGCGGCGGCACATCGGCGATCAGCGCAAGAAGAAAGAGGACGACCGACATTGCAGGGGATTATCTCAGTCCTTCGCTGGTCAGGATTAGTGACGTGCTAGGCTGAAAAAAGTGAATCCCGATCTTCAACTGGCGCTCACGCTCGCCGACATCAGCGACCGGATCACTCTGACGCACTTCCGAGGGTCATTCGCGGTGCGGACGAAAAAGGATCAGACGCCGGTCACCGAAGTTGACGAGGCGGTCGAGCGCGCGATTCGTGAGCGCCTCGATCGCGACCGGCCCGACGATGCGATCATCGGCGAGGAATTCGGCGAGCGCGGCGAGTCCCCTCGGCGCTGGATCATCGATCCGATCGACGCGACGCGCAATTACATCCGCGGCATTCCTGTCTTCGCGACGCTCATCGCGCTCGACGGCGAAGTCGGCGTCGTCTCGGCACCGGCGCTGAATCGGCGATGGTGGGCTTCGCGCGGCGACGGCGCCTTCTGCGACGGCAACCGGATTCACGTTTCGAAAGTCGACCGGTTCGCCGACGCGCAGATCGGCTACGACAGCGTCGCGGATTTCACTCCGCCGGAGAGTTTCCTGGGTCTGGTGCAAAAGTGCGGACGCGCCCGCGGATTCGGCGATTTCTGGATCCACATGCTGGTCGCGGAAGGAGCGACCGAGATCGCCGTCGAGCCGAAAGTCGCGTGGTGGGACATGGCCGCGCTGCAGATCGTCGTCGAGGAAGCGGGCGGACGCTTCACGGCATTCGATGGTCAGCCACGCGCCGATCGCGGCAGCGGCGTTTCGTCGAATGGACTGCTGCACGACGCCGTCCTCGAGGCGTTGCGATGAAGAACGAAGACGTGATGGTCGTCCGCACGGTCGACCTGCAACCGTTTCTTTCGGGTCGCCTGATTCGCGATCGCTCGCGCGCCATCCTCGATCTCATTGCAACGAAGCATTTCTTCATCGACCGACCGACCGCTGAGATCTCCCCGCAGTATCGTCAGATCATCCCCTACGTGATCATCCGAAACGGCGACGACTACTTTGTCCTCGTGCGCACCCCGAAGCAGAGCGAATCCCGTTTGCATCACAAAGTCTCGTTAGGCATCGGCGGGCACATCAACCCCGGACAGTCGCTGCTCGAAGGCTTGCAGAAAGAGCTCGACGAAGAAGTGTGGATCGGATCGACGTTCGACATGCAATTCATCGGCATCGTCAATGATGATTCCACCGACGTCGGCCGCGTCCACCTCGGCGCCGCCTATCTTCTCGAGGCGCAGGGCAAAGACGTGAAGATCAAGGAAACCGACAAAATGACCGGCGAGTGGATGACGCGCGCCGCCTTGCGAGGTGCCCGCGACGCGATGGAGTCGTGGTCGCAGATCGTCTATGACGAATTTATTGCTTAGCCTGGCCGTCATCCTCCTCGGCACCGGCTATCCGCGACCGGATGCGAATCACGCCGGCCCTGCCACGGCGATCGTCGCGGGAGACAAATGGTTTCTCGTCGACGCCGGCCGAGGGGCAACGATGCGGGTGGCGGGGACGGCGCTCAAGTACGAGAACCTGCGCGGCGTCTTCATCACGCATCTGCATTCGGATCACACCGCCGGACTTCCGGATGTCTTCATCACGTCGTGGCAATTCGGGCGCAAGAGCACGCCTTTGCCGCTTTACGGGCCGAGTGGCATCCAGCAGCTTTCGGACTCGATGCTGCGATTTTTCGCGTATGACATTCACGTCCGACGCGATCTGATCGAAAAGCATCCTGCGGCCGGCGCGACGATCGCAACACACATCGTTCGCGAAGGTGTGGTTTACGACGACGGCGAGGTGCGCATCACTGCGTTCGAAGTCGATCACGCGCCGGTGAAGCCGGCATTCGGCTATCGATTCGATTCCGGCGGACACTCGATCGTCGTCTCAGGCGACACGCGGTCTAACGCGAATCTGATCCGCTTCGCGAAAGGAGCCGACATTCTCGTGCAGGAGGCCTATCTGCCCGAGCATTTCGACAAGGTCGACAGTCCGGCAGTCGCGGCGAAGCTGAAGGCGTATCACACGTCTGCTGAAGAAGCGGGAGAAATCGCGACCGCGGCCGGCGTGAAGACGCTCGTGCTCACGCATCTGATTCCGTCGGGAGCGGAGAAGACGTTCGCCGAGCGCGCCGCGAAGACGTTTCACGGGAAGATCATCGTGGGCGACGATCTAAAAACAATTACTATAAATGGTGATAATAATGCATCATATCATTAGAGACATGTTCGTCGTTTCCATCCCGATCGCCGAGAAGATCCTGCGTCCGATTCTGGTCTACGTCTTCCTGGTGATGCTGCTGCGCGTGTTCGGAAAGCGCGAGTTGGCTCAGCTCAATCCGTTCGACCTGGTGGTGCTGCTCTCGCTGTCAAACACGGTGCAGAACGCGATTATCGGCGACGACAACTCGGTCGCGGGGGGATTCATCGGCGCGTTCACGCTGATGGTGGTGAACTATGTCGTGATCCGATTTCTGTTCCGCCACCGGCGGCTCGATCAAATCCTGGAGGGACGGCCAACCGTGCTGATTCGCGAAGGCCGCATCTGCAAGGATCAGTTAGCGAAGGAGCTGATCACAGTCCACGAGCTGCAGACGGTCTGCCGCCGGCAGGGCTTCGAAGGCATCCACGAAGTCGAAGACTGCGTGCTCGAGCCAGGTGGCGCGTTCGTGATGAAGCGGAAGGTGCCGTCGGACGAGGAGCAGAAACACGCCCAACTCGTCGAATCGCTCAACGCGATCCGCGATCAGATCCGCCGGCTCGAGGAGCGGGTGGCGTGATTTCGTCGGGCCATAATGCCTGCCGTGGTGCAAACGCCGCTGCCGATCGACGGCCACGTCGCTGCAATTGTCGCGCACGTGCGTGCGCAGCGGACGGCGGTGATCGTCGCGCCCCCCGGCTCCGGCAAGACGACCCGAATCCCGCCCGCCCTCACCGCCGCCCTCGGCAAAACGATCCTCCTGCAGCCGCGGCGCGTGGCGGCGCGCGCCCTGACGCGTCGCATCGCGCAGGAACGCGGATGGAAAATCGGCGAGGAGATCGGCTGGCAGATTCGATTCGAGCGCCGCTTCTCGCCGCGAACGCAGTTGCTGGTCGCAACGGAAGGAATCCTGACGGCGCGATTGCAGAGCGATCCGATGCTCAGCGAGTTTCGCGTCGTGATCCTCGACGAATTTCACGAACGCAGCATTCACGCCGATCTGGCGCTGGCGCTGGTGAAACAGGCGGCGGCCGCGCGGGACGATCTCGCAATCGTCGTGATGTCGGCCACGCTCGACGCCGGCCCTCTCGCGCAATTCCTCGGCGCGAGAGTGTTCGACATCGCGGCGCGAACATTTCCGATCGAGATCGAGCACGCCCCCAACGCGTCGTTGCGCGATGTGATCCCGGCAAACGGTGACGTTCTCGTTTTTCTGGCCGGCGCGCGTGAGATCGATCGCGCGGCGGCGGAGCTGCGCGACTCCGAGACCCTTCCGCTGCACGGATCGCTCGACGTCGATGCGCAGGAGCGCGCGATCGCGCCGTCGCCGCGCCGCAAGATCATTCTGGCCACGAACATCGCCGAGACGTCGCTGACGGTCGAAGGAGTCAATACCGTCATCGACACGGGGCTGCACAAGGTCCTGCGGTTCGATCCCGAAACGGCGATTGACCACCTCATGCTCGAACGCATTTCGCGCGATTCAGCCGATCAGCGCGCAGGCCGCGCCGGTCGGACCGCGCCGGGGCGGGCGGTGCGGCTTTGGGATCAACGCGACATTCTGCGATCGCATCGTGAGCCCGAAGTGCGGCGCGTCGATCTGACGTCGGCGGCCCTCGACATCATCGGATGGGGCGGCGACCCGAAGACGTTCGAGTGGTTCGAGCGGCCGCCGGAAGAGCGGCTGGAGGCCGCGATTTCACTTCTCTCGCAGCTCGGCGATCTCGACGAGCTCCGAAAATTTCCGCTGCATCCGCGACTCGCGCGCGTGCTGATCGACTCGCACGGCGCCAATGAAGCAATCGAGATATGCGCTTACCTGATGAACGAGGATGCCCGCGACCTCTCCTCCATCGTCCGCAACATCCTCGGCAAATCCCATCGCCGGACCGTCGACGATGCGATTCTTCGACGCGCACTGCTCGCCGGTTACCCCGATCGCGTCGCCATGCGTCGCGGGTCAGGCGTCCTGCTCTCCTCCGGCACCGGCGCAACGCTCGCGCGCGAAATCGACGACGGACGCAGCGAGTTTCTCGTTGTCCTCGAAATCAGAGGCGATCTGATTCGCATGGCGCGTCCGATCGAACGCGAATGGCTGACGCCGAATCGGCGCGAGGAAGTGCAGGACGGCGATCGCATCGTCGAGCGCCGCTTCTACGACGCGCTGCTCCTCCACGAGCAGACAATCGCGCGGCTGACTGCACGGAAGCCGGAAGAAAAACACGTTCCGACGATTACGCTGCCGAGCGGACGCAAGACGAAGCTGCAGATTCGCGACGACGGCAGCCTGGTCGCGTCGGTCAAATTGCAGGAGCTCTTCGGACTCGCGGAGACTCCACGGGTCGGACCGGACAAGACGCCGGTGACCTTCGAGCTGCTCGCGCCTAACGGCCGGCCGGTGCAGACAACGCGCGACTTGCGCAGCTTCTGGGAAAACACCTATCCCGAAATTCGCAAACAGCTTTCCAGGCGCTATCCCAAGCATCCGTGGCCCGAGGATCCGTGGAGCGCGAAGCCGACGCACCGCACAAAAAAGTCCTGAGCCACTCGGACTCAGGACTCAGGACTACTTCTGCGCCGGCACATATGTCGGATCGCTCGTCAGGTTGTCGACCACCGAACCGTAGGCTGTCACGCGTCCTGATCCCCCGACCACGTTAACGGCGATGCGTCCGTTGTAGGTGTTGAGACCTGGGAACACTTGCGCGAGCACGTTGCCGAACTGCTTGAATTCGTTCGGTTGTAAATCGGTGCGCAGGACGCCGGCAACTTTTGAATCGGGAGTGGTGACCGTGAGCTCAATCGTCGCACCGCTGCCGGTCAGCTCATTGACGCCGAGGTTCGATCGGAAGTTGGCGGATTGCTCGAGCTGCAGGATCTGCAGCGGAGCGTCGCCGAGTCCTATTCCTTCCGCGGGAGTCACCGCCGGAATGAATTGACCGAACGTCCCGCCGGTCTTTGCATCGTTGCTGTAGGTTCGGCCACTCACGACCAGTGGCGTGTTGTTGGGAGTCGTGATCACAATCGCTCCGCCACCGGTTGCGCCAAAAAGCGTCGGCAGCACGTTGTTGTAGACCTTGATCTCGCCGGTGTTGATGCCCACCGTGCGCGCGATCGGCGTTCCGTTGCCTTGCGGATAGAAAGTCGCGGTCGCGTTCACCAATGACGGCGAGGCGTTGAAGATGCGAATGTCGGAATGGAAGTTCGAGACCGCATTTGCGAAATCAGCCATGCCCGGAAGGACGTAGCGATTCGCCGACAGCGATGCAGTCTGTATCGGAGACACCGCCAGCGGATCATTTGTCTTGTTGTCGAGCACCGAGGCGTACGTGGTCACGCTGCCGGTCGGCGAATCGACGACGACCTCGATGCGCGCGTCGGTCGCCGTAATCCCCAACTTCGAAGCGAGAAATGATCCGAGCTGCTGGAATTCGAACGGCTGCAGCGTGAATGGGAATTCGCCGAGGCTCTGGCCGGAGCTGCTGAAGACGCGGAGGCGGCCGCTGGCCACCGCGCCGAATCCTTCGACGAGTCCGATGTTGCTTCGGAACGCGTCCGACTGGGAGACTCCGGTGAGTGTCAGCGAGCCGCCGCCGGATTTGAGGAACTTCCCGACCGGCACCGCCGGGATGAACTGGCCGAACGTTCCTGCGGCGGTGGCAGCGTAGGTGCGGCTAGACACGAACGTGGTGGCCACCGATCCCGCGAGCACTCGGATATCCAGCACGCCTCCAGCGGAATCGGAGGAAAGCGCGAAGCCGAAGAAGTCCCTCAACACATCGTTGAGCGCAACCGTCTGATCGGGCTGCACGGTGATGGTCGTCTGCCGCCCAGTCGTCGTCCCATCCGAATTCGATGGCGTGAATGACAGCAGGTAGGTCGCGGCCGCAGAGCCTGCGTTGGTGATGCGGATGTCGGATCGGAACGGCACGACGCCCTCGACATGCGCGACGGCCGGAACGATCAATGCGTCGTTAGGCGGAGGCGCGGTCTTCGCGTTACCGTTCACCGGCGTCACCAGGCTGATCGACACCGTCGTGCTGTTGCTGCGCGAATCGTTCGGCATGAGGATACCCTTTGCGGCCGGCGCATTGACGATGATCGTGCCGGTGTTGGCGCCGACGAAGCGATTGCTTGGATCGCCGCGGACGGTCAGGGTCACCGTACCATCGCTGCGCACCGTCCCCGAGGTCGGCGTGACCGTGAGGTATGGTTTGTCGGTCGTAACGGTGAACGGGGCATTCGGCACGAGGCCTGGGAACGTCACGCTCTGCGAGACCTGAGTCGTGCTGCCGAATGGAACTACGATGTCGAAGTCGCGCGCCGTCGGCGGCTGCGGCGGAAGCACGACGATCTGCGCCGGCGGTCCGAACGATCCGGCCGATCCGCCGCAGGAAACCGGCCGCACCCGATAGAAGAACGTCGAGGCGGCGGTTACTGAATGCTGGAAAATGTTGCTCGCCGATAACGTACTGGTCGTGACAGCGTCGCTGAAATCGGGTTTCGTCGCTTCCTGGATCTCGTATCCGCCGCTGGTGGCCAGCGCATTCCACGACACGACGTAGGGCACGCCGGACGGAGTAGCGCCCGGGACTTCAGGAATCGCGGTGCAATTGTTCACGATGATCGGATTGGCGCCGTACGCCGTCAGACTTTGCGTCCCGTTAATGCTCCCCGTTCTTCGGAAGGTAAGCAGGTAGGCAGCGAGGAACTGAGAGTTAGTGAACGAGGGGGCGGGAGTGACGCGTCCGGTCATCGAGAGAGTTGCGCCCGGCCCAACAGATCCGGCGCCCTGGCACACCCAGGCGGAGTGGATCACCATTTGATTGAAAATCGGCGCTGGCAACTGCACATCGCCAACGAAAGTGCAATTTGCAAAATTTGCCTGCACGTTGCTGAACGTCCCTGGATCGAACGAGCCGAGCGTCGTGGTCCAGTTGCCAACGCAGGGGGCGGTGCCAGCGTTCTTTACACTCACCGTGCATTGCGCGCTCCCACCCGCGGAGATCGCGGTGTCGCACGTCATGTTGGTCTGGTTGGCGACATCGCAGTTCTGGGCGAACGCGTTGACCGAGACGAGGGTCACAAGCGCAGCGGCGAGTGCGCGGAAAATGCGAGCCATCCGATCCTCCTGATTTGCTGAAGGAGGAGAGTGTAACGCAGGGCGGCCGGGACGTCCCACCGCCCTGCGTTTTAACGATTACTCGCTTTTTTCCTTCTTTACCTCATCCTTCACCGCGGCCGCCGACTTGGCCGCCTCGATGTTGATGGTGACGTCGACGTCGTCGCTCAGCAGAGTGCTGCCGCTGTCGAGCGCCCGATTCCAGACGATCCCGTAGTCCTTGCGGTTCAGCGTCGTGTGGGCCGTGAATCCGGCGCGCGTATTTCCCCGCGGGTCCTTGATCGTGCCGAGAAACTCGACTGGCAGGGTGATGGTCTTGGTGACGCCGTGCATCGTGAAGGTGCCGGTGACGTCGTACACGTTCTTGCGGCTGGTCGGCTTGATGCTGGTGCTCTTGAAGGTGATCTCGGG